>CAXUNA010000431.1:0-3936 GCA_964252095.1 uncultured Jatrophihabitans sp.
GCCGCGTACCGGCGGGCGGTCGCCGTGTGAGCGGGGTGGCCGTCGTCGTGGTGACGTACTTCCCGGGCGAGGAGATCGACGCCTTCCTCGACTCGCTGGTGGCCGCCGTGAGCGAGCCGTACGAGGTCGTACTCGCCGACAACGGCTCGACCGACGGCTCGGTGGAGCGGGCGGCGCAGCGCGAGCACGTCACGTTGCTGCCGACCGGGGCCAACCTCGGGTACGGGCGGGCGGCCAACCTCGGGGTCGCGGCCACGGCGGCCGAGTTCGTGGTCATCGCCAACCAGGACCTGACCTGGGCGCCCGGTGCGCTCGACACGCTCCTCGCCGCGGCCCGTCGCCGCCCCGACGCCGTGTCGTTCGGGCCGCGCATCCAGACCGCGGCGGGCGTCGTCTACCCCTCGGCGCGCGACCTGCCGAGCCTGGTGACCGGCGGCGGGCACGCGGTGTTCGGCTGGTGGTGGCCGGGCAACCCGTGGACCCGCCGGTACCGCCGCGAGCGCGAGGCGCTGCACGAGCGCGCGGCGGGTTGGCTGTCCGGTTCCTGCCTGCTGGTGCGCCGCTCGGCGTTCGACACCGTGGGCGGTTTCGACCCGCGGTACTTCATGTACTTCGAGGACGTCGACCTCGGGGCGCGGCTCGGCGAGCTCGGCGAGAACCTCTACGTGCCGGACGCCGTGGTCACCCACGTCGGCGGCACCGCCACCGCGCGCGACCCCCGCCGGATGGCCCGCGCCCACCACGACAGCGCCTGGCTCTACATCCAGGGCCGCTACCCGGGGCCGTGGCGGCGGCCGCTGCGGTCGCTGCTGCACGGTGCGCTGTACCTGCGCGCCGTGCTGGCCGTCCGGTCGCGGACGGTGGCCGGTGGCGCCCGTTTGGCAGGATCGGACCCCGAACACCCGTGACGACACTCCCCGGAGGAACCCCGCTGTGACCGATGTCGACGCCGTCGTCCTCGTGGGCGGGCAGGGCACGCGCCTGCGCCCGCTGACGCTGTCCGCGCCGAAGCCCATGCTCCCCACCGCGGGTGTGCCGTTCCTCTCGCACCTGCTCTCGCGGATCGCCGCCGCGGGCATCGAGCACGTGGTGCTCGGCACGTCGTACAAGGCCGAGGTGTTCGAGGAGTACTTCGGCGACGGCGCCTCGCTCGGGCTCGCGATCGACTACGTCGTCGAGACCGAGCCGTTGGGCACCGGCGGCGGCATCCGGAACGTGGCGGACAAGCTGCGCGGTGACACCGCGCTGGTGTTCAACGGCGACGTGCTGTCCGGCGTCTCGCTGCCCGACCTGCTGGCCTCGCACGCCGCGGCCGACGCCGACGTCACGCTGTACCTGACGCGGGTCGCGGACCCGACGGCGTTCGGCTGCGTCCCGACCGACGACTCCGGCCGGGTCACGGCGTTCCTCGAGAAGACGCAGGACCCGCCCACCGACCAGATCAACGCCGGCACCTACGTGTTCAAGCGCTCGGTGCTCGAGCAGATCCCGTCCGGCCGCCCGGTCTCGGTGGAGCGGGAGACGTTCCCGGGCCTGCTCTCGGCCGGCGCGGTGGTCACGGGTTTCGTCGACACGACCTACTGGCGCGACCTCGGCACCCCGGGTGACTTCATCGCCGGATCCGCCGATCTGGTCAGGGGTATCGCCCCCACCGCCGCATTGCCCGGCCCCACCGGGGAGAGTCTGGTGTTGCCCGGTGCAACGGTCGATCCGACCGCCCGGTTGAGCGGTGGCACGGTCGTGGGCGCCGGCTGCACGGTGGGCGCGGGGGCGCGGATCGCGTCCGGGATGCTGTTCGACGGCGCCACGGTCGACGAGGGATCGGTCATCACCCGCAGTGTCATCGGCCGCGGCGCGCGCATCGGCGAGCACTCGGTGGTCACCGACGCCGTCATCGGCGACCACGCCGAGATCGGCGCCCACAACGAACTGGTGCACGGTGCACGGGTCTGGCCGGGCGTCACCCTGCCCGACACCGCCGTGCGGTTCAGCGCCGACGTCGGCTGAGGAATCCCATGTCCACGCGGATGTTCTCGCCGCGTGGCCCGCTCGACCTGCGGGCCACGCTGGCCCCGTTGGTGCGCGGTCGCGGCGACCCCGCCCATCGATGGGTCGGGTCGACGTTCTTCCGCGTGACCCGCACGGTGTCCGGGCCGGTGACGCTCGCGCTCACCCGGTTCGCCGACGGCCGGGTGGAGGCCGAGGCGTGGGGGCCGGGGTCCGACGACGTGCTGGACGGGCTGCCGGCGCTGCTGGGTGACGACGACGACTGGTCGGACGTCGACGTCTCCTCGGTGCCGGTGCTGCACCGGGTGCGGCAGGCGCGCCCGGGGTTGCACCTGACCCGCACCGGTCTGGTCCTCGACGCGTTGGTCCCGGCCGTCCTGGAGCAGAAGGTCACCGGCGGCGAGGCGCGCTCGGCCTGGCGGTCGCTGCTGTACCGCTACGGCGAGCCGGCGCCCGGCCCCGCCGGGGCGGTCCCGGAGGCGATGCGGACTCCGCCGCCGCCCGCCGTCATCCGGGAGGTCCCCACCTGGGACTGGCACCGGTTCGGCGTCGACGCCAAGCGGATGCGGGCGATCAGGGCGGTGTGCGCGGTGGCGGCCCGGCTCGAGGAGTGTGCCGCGATGACCTCGGCCGCGGCGTCGGCGCGGTTGCAGCTGCTGCCGGGCATCGGCCCGTGGACCGCGGCCGAGGTGGTGCAGCGGGCGCTGGGCTGTCCCGACACCGTCAGCGTCGGCGACTTCCACATCCCGAACTCGGTGGTGCACCTGCTCACCGGCCGCGCCCGCGGCACCGACGAGGAGATGCTCGCCGCCCTCTCGCCGTGGGCGGGTCACCGGCAGCGGGTGGTGCGTCTCGTCGAGGCGTCGGGCACGCGCGCCCCGAAGTACGGCCCGCGCTACGCGCCGCAGGACATGCGCGCCCTCTAGGACCTCCCCGCGCGCCCGCCGTCTTGCGCTTCGTGGCACCTGCGGCCCCGCACTGAACGCGCGAGTGGCGACTTTCCCCCGTGGGTGGCGACTTTTTCGTCGCCACTCGCCGGGAGAAGTCGCCACTCACGGGACCCTGTCGGTGGGGGTCAGCCGCCGATCGGGGTGGGGTTCGTCGGCAGCGGCGGCACCGGGAGCGATCCGCGGATGCGCTCCTGGGCCTGGCACTGCGCGGTGCAGTTGCTCGCGCCGGCCGAGAGCTCGATGGCGTCCTCACCGAGCACGCCGCCCATGCGGCCGCCGGACGTGACGTTCCACTTCGTGACCGACCCGTCCTGGTAGGTCTTGGTCGCGACCTGCGGGCTGTCCTTGCCGAGCAGCATCTGGTGGGTGGCGTCGGGGTTGATCCCGTTGCCGTAGTTGACCTTCCCGGTGAAGGGGTTCACGAAGTAGAACAGCGTCGGGCCGAGCGTGTGGACGAACTCGGTGACGCCGCCGAACTCCGGCTCGATCTGGAAGATCCCGCCGACGGGCGCGTCCTTCGCCTGCACCTTCAGCTTCCCGGCCGACGTCGACAGGATCAGGGTGACGGTGTCGTCCTTGACCTCGAGCTGGCTGATGCTGACGTTGGCGCGCTGGGCCGCGGTGAGCGTCGGGACCTTCGACGCGAAGATCACCGTCGGCGTCGTGACCATCCGGTCGGGGGTGGCCGCGCCGGTCAGCGTGTAGTCGTAGACGCCGAGCGTCGTGGGGTCGACGTCGAAACCGACGTGGATGCCGCGGACCTGGATGCGGGCCGTGCCGGGACGGACGTCCTTGAGCTTGGCGTCCTTGCCCGGCGCGGGGTTGTAGGTGGTGCCGTTGACGGTGACGGCGAAGTCGCCGACCGTCGCGGCCTTGGCCGACGCCATCGGGGCGACCGCCAGCGCGGCGCCGAGCACGGCGCCCGTGCCGACGAGGATGCCGGTGGTGCGGCCGAGTCGCCGCAGGGTGGGGTGGGTGG
>CAXUNA010000432.1:0-3928 GCA_964252095.1 uncultured Jatrophihabitans sp.
AGCCCACCGTTGCCCACGACAACGGTCCCCCGAGGAACGGCAACGCCACGATCGCGAGGACCACCCCGACCGGATACGCGTAGAGCAGCACCGTCGTCGCGCCGCGGTGACGGGCGGCGAGGCCGCCCGCGAAATCCGACAGGCCGTACGCGAGCGCGGCGATCAGCCCGAGGACGACGGTCACGTCAGGACGCTAGCGGGCCCGACCGAACGGGTTGAGTGGCGCACACCGACGGTGAGTGGCGCGTCTCAGCGCACCACTCGACCGGTCGGTGCGCCACTCGACCCCGGGGTGGGGTCGGTCAGACCGCGGACGCCGGTCGGGCCCAGACGAACTGGCCGACGTCGAGGTAGCCGGTACGGAAGCCCGCCTCGGAGTACGCGAGGTAGAGCGACCACATCCGGCTGAACGTCTCGTCGAAACCGAGCGTCCGTACCTTGTCCGCGGCCGACTCGAACGTGGCGCGCCAGCGGGCCAGGGTCGCGGCGTAGTGCGCGCCGAACATCGTCTGGCGCACCGGGTGCAGGTCGGTGAACTCGGCCACCGACTGCTTGATCGACTCGACCGACGGGATCTGCCCGCCCGGGAAGATGTACTTGCGGATCCAGGTGTAGGTGTCGCGGGAGGCCTGCATCCGGTCGTCGGGCATCGTGATGGCCTGGATGCCGACCCGGCCGCCGGGCGCGGTGAGCGAACCGAGCGCGCCGAAGTACTCCGGCCAGTGGTTGGCCCCGACCGCCTCGATCATCTCGACGCTGACCACCGCGTCGAAGCGGCCACGCACCTCGCGGTAGTCCTGCAACCGGATGTCGACGCGGTCGGCCACCCCGGCCTCGAGCACGCGTTGGCCGGCGAGCTGGGCCTGCTCGGTCGAGATGGTCACGGTGGTCACCTCGGCGCCACGGCGGGCGGCGCGCAGGGCGAGTTCGCCCCAGCCGGTCCCGATCTCGAGCAGCCGGGTGCCGGGGCCGGCGCCGACGCCGTCGAGCAACGTCTCGACCTTGTGCGCCTGGGCGGTGACCAGCGGCTCGTCGGTCGTGTACGGGTCGCCGTCGAACAGCGCCGACGAGTACGTCATCGTCGGGTCGAGGAACAGCGAGAACAGGTCGTTGGACAGGTCGTAGTGGTGCGAGATGTTGGCCCGCGCGCCGGTGATGTCGTTGTCCTGCG
This sequence comes from uncultured Jatrophihabitans sp., assembly GCA_964252095.1. Taxonomy (GTDB): domain Bacteria; phylum Actinomycetota; class Actinomycetes; order Mycobacteriales; family Jatrophihabitantaceae; genus CAXUNA01. Next base: position 1,172 of record CAXUNA010000432.1, read on the forward strand.
AGGCGGGCATCGCCGCGAGGATGACGCGGCGCAGGTGCTGCAGGGCCGGCGGCACGAGGGTCGCGACCTTGCCCGCGAAGGCGGTCATGACGTCGGCGAGGCCGGTCGGGCTGCCGTCGTCGGTCCAGTCGCCGGCCATGTAGGCCTCGCCGAACCCGATCGTGCCGGAGCTGCCGAGCCGCGCGAAGAAGGCGTCGGGCCGGTTGAGGACGAACAGGGGCGCGGCCGGGTCCGTGGCCGCGCCGCCGGTCAGCCGGCCGTCCGGCCAGCGCACGGCGAGCGGGATCCGGTTCACGGCGGCGACGAACAGCTTGCGCGCGATAGCGGTGCGGGCGCGCGAGGCCTCCGGGACCACGGCGACGTCGGGCCACTGGCCGGCGTCGGCCGGACCGGGGAACGCCACTGCTGCCGACGAGGTCGTCATGACTGCCTCCTGCTCCCGGTCGCCGACCGGAGTCCGTCCGTTCCCAGCCCGTACACAGGCGGGATTGCCAGATTCTGCCTGGTGGCGCGCGCGTCCCGCACGTCGGCCACGCCCGCGGCGCCGATCTGCTCGATCACGTTCGAGGCGGCCGTGCGGTGCCACCAGCCCGCGCGCGCGAGCATCGGGTGCCCGGCGCCCTCGACGGCCGTGTAGGACACCGTCGCGCCCCGCCGCCGGGCGGCCTCGGTCCACGCCCACGAGGCCCGCGGGTCGGTCATCTGGTCGGCGGTCCCGTGCACGACGTCGATCCGACGGCCCTCGACGAAGCCGACGCGGTCCGTCGGGTCGACCCAGGGCGCAAGCCCGACCACCCCGACGACGCCCGGTTCGCCCACGGTGTCGAGCGCCGCCCGGCCCCCCATCGAGTGGCCAAGCAGCACGATCGGCGCACCGTTGAACCGCGCGCGGATCGTCTCGAGCGCCCACCGGGTGTCGACCAGCGGGTCCTGCCGCCGGCCGTTCCAGCCGCGGACGCGGTAGCGCAGTCGGGCGACGACGACCCGGAGACCGTCGGCGCGCGCCGCGCGGGTGACGGCCGGTCCGAACGGCAGCATGCGGGCCACCGCGAGCTGGGTCGCCGCGGTGGGTGCGGTGCTGGTCGCCCGCCCGCCGTGCAGCACGAGGACCACGCCGTCGACCGGTCCGGGTCCCGTCGGCGCGTCGAGGACCAACCGGGCCCGACGGCCGTCGAATTCCGGACCACGCACGATGTTCACAGCAGCCACAACCCCGATCCGTCGGCCGGGGCTTCCTGGTTCCGCTGTGAGCCGCCAGTCACCGGCCGGGCGTCGGCACCGGGGTCAGGCCGGGCAGCTGGTGCCGGCCTTCGGGACCGTCCCGGCCGTGAGGTAGGCGTCGACCGCCCGGTCGATGCACCGGTTCTTCAGGTACGCCGTGTGGCCCTGGCCCTGCCAGGTCAGCACCACCCCGACGCCCAGCGACGTCGCGAGTTTCGCGGTGTTCTCGTACGGCGTGGCGGGGTCGTGCACCGTCCCGACCACGACGATCGGGGCCGACCCCGCGGCCGGTACCGAGGTGGGCGCGGCGTGCCCGCTGGGCGGCCAGCCGTTGCAGAGGGGGAGCTGGCCGGCGAAGTACGCGCCGAACACCGGGTACCGCGTCGCCCAGTCCTTGCCGACCGCGGTGAGCTGCGCGTCGCTGTACGTCGTGCCGCCGTCGTTGCAGGTGACGAGGGTGAAGGCGTCGAACAGGTTCGTGTAGTGGCCCTTGTCGTCGCGCTGGTAGTAGCTGTCGGAGAGCGCGAGCAGCCCCTTGCCGTCGCCGCGCTGCGCCTCGACGATCGCGTTGCCGAGCGAGGACCAGCTGCCTTCGTCGTAGAGCGCCGCCGCGACCGCGCTGTAGAGGACACCCGCGGTGGCCTTGCGGGTCTCGCCCGAGTCGCGGGACGGGATGCCGCCGCCCTGCTCGGCGGTGCGCGCCAACGCCGTGACGGCGGTGGCGGGATCGCCCATCGCGGCACAGGCCGAACGGGTCCGGCAGTCCGCGGCGAACTGGCCGAACGCCGCCTCGAAGCCCTTCAGCTGGATCTCCGAGCTCTGCTGGAAGTCCACCGACGGGTCGACCGCGCCGTCGAGCACCACCCGGCCGACCGTGGTCGGGAACTGCGTCGCGTACACCGCGCCGAGCAGGGTCCCGTACGAGTAGCCGAAGTAGTCGAGCTTGTCGGCCCCGAGCGAGCGGCGAACCTGGTCCATGTCCCGGGCCGCGTACACGGTGTTGTAGTCGCCGATCGTCGTGCCGGCCTTCGTCGCGGCCGCCTCGCAGCCGGTGACCCAGGAGCGGGCCAGCGCCCTGGCCTGGGCGATGCCGGTGGCCGTCCGGACGTCGGGGGCGGCGGCGAAGGCGGCGTCCTTCTGCGCGTCGGTGAGGCAGGTCAACGGCGAGGAGAGCCCGACGCCACGGGGGTCCACCCCGACGATGTCGTAGGCGCCGAGCACGGCGTCGCCGACCTCACCGGCGAGGCCGATCGCGAGGCTCACGCTCGAACCGCCGGGCCCGCCGGGGTTCACGATGAGCGGTTTGGCCGCCGTCGAGTTGCGGTCGTGGATCTTCAGGACGTAGAGCGAGAGGGTGCCGGCCGACGGGTTCGCGTAGTCCTTCGGGACCGCGAGCTTGCCGCAGCTGATCACCAGGTCGGCCGCCCGGTCCGACGGCACGCCCGCCGCCTCGGGGTCGATGAGCTTGGTGCAGTCGGTGAAGTCGATCGGTGCGACGGCGGTGGGCGTCGGGGTCGGACTGGCGCTGGGGGAGGC
>CAXUNA010000433.1:0-3925 GCA_964252095.1 uncultured Jatrophihabitans sp.
CGCAGAACGACCTGCCGATCGTGCCGGTCTACACGAACATCTTCGCCCCGCCGCTCCCCCGGCCCGAGCGCTTCGTCAAGCTCGGTCAGGCCATCCGCGAGATGGTCGACGCCTGGCCGTCGCACCTGCGGGTGGCCGTCATCGGCACCGGGCACCTCTCGCTGGAACTGGGTGGCCCCCGCCAGTTCGGCGAGCACGGCCCCGACCCGGAGTTCGACGCCCAGGCGGTGGAGTGGATCGCGAACGGTGACATCGACGGCTGCCTCGCCGGCGTCACGCTGGACAGCCTGCACGCGCCGGGCAACGCCACCCACGGCTTCATGGACTTCATGCTCATGATGGGCATCGCGGGTCACCACAAGGCCGACTACGCCGACCACCTCGACCTGTTCCACACGATGGAGGCGTACTTCACCTGGTACCCGAACGGGGTCGACGCATGAGCCGCTACCTGCTGAACAAGTTCCTGTTCACGGTCGACCGCGACCCCGAACTCGTCGAGCGCTACCGCACCGACCCGGCGGGCACCGTCGCGTGGTGGGAGGCCGAGCGGGCGAACGTCCTGCTGAACGCGATCGACGCCGAGGCCAGCACCTGGCTGGAGTTCACGGCGGAGGAGCGCACGGCCCTCGCCGCGCACGACCACGTGGCGCTGTTCGACCTCGGCGCCCACCCGTTCCTCACGCTCACGCTGTGGATCGCGATGTTCGAGCGCGACCACGACGAGCCGCTCGCGATGCAGCTGGACTACGCGGCCAAGCTCTCCCACGTGACCCAGCCGTACCCGGACATCAGCACGTGACCCGCCACCGCCCACCAGGAGGCCGACCCGCATGAGCTCACCGACACCCACGGTCGACACCGACGTCCTCGTGGTCGGCTCGGGACCCGCCGGCGCGGCCGCGGCGCTGTTCCTCGCCACCTACGGCACCCGCACGTTGCTGGTGACCAAGTACAGCAGCCTGTCCGACACGCCCCGGGCGCACATCACCAACCAGCGCACGATGGAGACGCTGCGCGACATGGGCCTCGAGGACCGGCTCATGCGCGAGGCCACCCCGTGGGACTCGATGGGCAACACCACGTTCTGCACCAGCCTCGCCGGTGAGGAACTGGGCCGGATCCCGTCGTGGGGCACCGACACCGTGCGCCGCGCCGACTACGAGCTGCAGAGCCCCTGCACCATGCTCGACGCGCCGCAGACCATCACCGAACCGGTGCTCGTGCAGGCCGCACAGGCGCGCGGGGCCAAGGTCAGGTTCGACACCGAGTACCTCTCGCACGTCCAGGACGCCGACGGCGTCAGCACCCTCGTCCGCGACCGGCTGACCGGTGCGCAGTACACCGTGCGCTCGAAGTACCTCGTCGGTGCCGACGGCGCGCGGAGCAAGGTCGCCGCGGACCTCGGCCTGCCGTTCGAGGGACCCGGCGCGGTGGGCGGCGCGCTCGGGATCATCTTCGAGGCCGACCTGTCACGGTTCGTCGAGTACCGGCCGTCGGTCCTGTACTGGATGCTGCAGCCCGGTGCGGACCAGGAAGGCGTCGGTCTCGGTGTGCTGCGGATGATCAAGCCGTGGACCGAGTGGATGCTGATGTGGGGCTACGAAGCCGCCGCCGGCCCGCCGGAGTTCACCGACGAGTTCGTCCGCGAACTGGCCGTCAAGCTCGTCGGCACCGACGACTTCGAGATGCGCGTGACGTCCACCTCGCCGTGGACGGTCAACCACCACTTCGCCACGACGATCGCTGCCGGCCGGGTCTTCTGCGCCGGTGACGCTGTGCACCGACACCCGCCGACCAACGGCCTCGGCTCGAACACCTCCATCCAGGACGCCTACAACCTGGCGTGGAAGCTCCATCACGTCGTCCAGGGACACGCCGCGCCCGCGCTGCTCGAGTCCTACGACGCCGAGCGGGCGCCGGTCGCGCGCCAGATCGTCACCCGCGCCAACCAGAGCATCGCCGACACCGGCCGGATCGTCGCGGCCCTCGACATCGACGACACCTCGGACGCCGCCAAGCTCGACCAGGCCCTGGCGGCCCGGAAGGCGCCCGGGCCCGAGGGCGAGAAGGTCCGGGAGCGGCTGCGCGAAGCCATCGCCTACAAGGCCTACGAGTTCGGCGCGCACGGCGTCGAGCACAACCACCGGTACGCCTCCGGCGCGGTGGTCGGCGACGGCACCCCCATGCCGCCGTTCCTGCGCGACCCCGAGCTCTACGCGCAACCGACGACCTGGCCCGGCGCGAAGCTGCCGCACACCTGGGTCACCCGCGACGGCCACCGGGTCTCGACCCTCGACCTCGCCGGGCACGGCACGTTCAGCCTCTGGACCGGGATCGGCGGGCAGGCGTGGATCGACGCCGCCACCGCCTTCACCGCCGAGACCGGGCTGCCGATCGCCATCGTGTCGGTCGGCCCGGGCGAGGCGTACGACGATCCCTACGGCACCTGGGCACAGCTGCGCGAGATCTCCGACGCCGGTGTGCTGCTGGTGCGCCCCGATCTCTACGTTGCCGCCCGCCACGCCGGCGCCCCCGGTGCGCCTGAAGGCGGAGTCGACGCCCGCGCCTGGTTGCGCGAGGTCCTGTCCCAGGTCCTGGCCACCGCGGACGTCACGCTGTGAGGCCGTTGCGCGTCGTCGGTCGCGCCGCGCTGGGGTGGGTGTTCGTGTTCGCCGGCGCCGACGTCGTGCGGAACCCGGAGAAGCCCGCGACCACGGCGGCCTGGTTGTTCGAGGCCGGCCGCTCGGCGTCGCCGGTCGCCGTGCCGCCCGACGTCCACCTCGTCCGGGCGAACGCCGCGGCGCAGGTGCTGGCCGGATCGGCGCTGGCGGCGGGCTACCACCCCCGTTCGGCCGCCGCGGTGCTGATCGGATCTTTGGTGCCGACAACGATCGGCGGGCACGCGTTCTGGCGTCACGAGGACCCCCTGCAACGCAAGCTGCAACGGCTGCAGTTCACCAAGAACCTCGGCCTGCTCGGCGGTCTGCTGCTCACCGTCGACGACCGTTCCGACTCCCTGAAACGACGACTCCGCAAAGGTGCGACCTCATGAACCCGGACCAGATCGATGCCGTGAACAACGGTCGTCCGCTCGTCTTCCGTGACGCCACCGTGCTCACCATGGATGCGGACGGCGTGCGCGAGCACACCGATGTGCTCGTGGTGGGCGACCGGATCGAGGCCGTCGGCCCGCAGCTGACGGTCCCCGACGGCACGGTCGAGGTCGACGCCGCCGGCGGCATCCTCATGCCCGGCATGATCGACACCCACCGCCACATGTGGCAGACCGCGCTGCGCGGCCTCGGCGCCGACTGGACGCTCACGCAGTACTTCGTCTTCTACTACCTGAGCTGGGGGAAGATCTTCCGCCCGCAGGACATCGCGGCCGGCAACCTGCTCTCCGGTGTCGAGGCCGTCGACGCCGGGGTCACGACCTCGGTGGACTGGTCGCACGGGCTGCAGACCATCGAGCACGGCGAGGCGGCGCACGACGCCCTCGCCGCGTCGCCCGGGCGGTCCGTGCTCGCCTACGGCAACCTGCTCGGCGCGCCGTGGGAGTGGACCAACTCCCCCGACTTCCGCGCCTTCGCCAAGGCCCGTGTGGACGCCGCGAACGACCTGCTCGGCTTCCAGCTGGCGTTCGACGTCACCGGCGACCCCGCCTTCCCGGAGAAGGCGGCGTTCGAGGCGGCGCGCGAACTCGGCCTGCGGGTCACCACCCACGCCGGCGTCTGGGGTGCGACCAACGACGACAGCATCCGGCTCATGTACGAGAACGGGTTCATGACGCCGGACGTCACGTACGTGCACGCCTCGACGCTGAGCGAGGACTCCTACCAGCGGATCGCCGCGACCGGCGGCATCGCCTCGGTGTCGACCGAGAGCGAGCAGAGCGCCGGGCAGGGCTACCCGTCGACCTGGG
>CAXUNA010000434.1:0-3924 GCA_964252095.1 uncultured Jatrophihabitans sp.
GGTGCGGGTGCGGGGCGTCACCAGGCCCCACTTCTCCATCGAGCCGTGGGCCACGGCCGCGAGCAGCATCCGTATCCGCAGCCGGACCGGCCACGGCAGCCACGGGCGTTCGAGTCGACCGAGCACCCGGGAGGTGGGCACGCCGAACAGCAGCCGCGGCATGATCAGGACGGGGGAACGGGCCACCATGGTGGTGCTCGCGGTGACGGTGCAGACGTCCGCGGCAGCGTCGAGTGCGCTGTTGCCCATGCCGACGACGAGAACCCGTTTGCCGGCAAAGGGTTCCGGGGTGCGGTAGTCGTGGACGTGGAGGTACTCGCCGGCGAACTCCGCGGCGACCGCGGGGTGACTCGGCACGCCCTGGTGCCCTGGCGCGGCCACCACGCCGTCGAAGGTGTCCTCGGTGCCGTCCGTGAGCTGGACCGTCCATCGCCCGTCCTCGGCGGGCTCGACCTTCTGGACGGTGATCCGGAACCGGATGTGCGGCGTCACGCCGAAGTGCTCGGCGTAGGCCTCGAGGTAGGCCCGGACCTGCGTGTGCCGCGGGTAGAGCGGGGTGCCCGGCGGGAACGGGAAGTCCTCGAAGCTCGTTACCGCCTGCTCGGAGTTGATGTGCAGCGAGGCGTAGGCGGGACTGCGACCGTTGTCGTTGTCGTAGACCCAGAGACCCCCGAGCTGCGACCCCGTCTCGAACACCGTGACCTCGACGTCACGAGCGAGCAGGTGTTTGGCCGCGCAGAGGCCACCGGCGCCCGCGCCGATCACCGCGATCCGCGTCATCGTCGATCGCCCCGTCCCGTACGGCCGTCGCGTCGGCGTGCCGGCCGGCGACGGACCTGGTGGAATGTGGTCCCGAGCCGGTCTACGATATTCGGATACCCGAAAGTCGATTCGGCTCGGTAGAACGCTACCGCAGGGTGGACCGCGAGTCGACGACGACGGGAGTGGTGCACGGTGAGTGAGTCGCAGGTGTCGGGGCCGTTGTCGGGGCTGCGGTTGCTCGAGATCGGCGGAGTCGGGCCGGTGCCGTTCTGCGGCATGGTGCTCGCCGATCTCGGTGCCGATGTCGTCAGCGTGCAGCGTCCGGCGGCTCCGGCCGGTGCCGACGATCCGATGGCCGCCGCGACGGGGGGCATCTTCACCCGGGGTCACCGGTCGGTCGCGGTCGACCTCAAGCATCCCGACGGCGTGGCCACGGTCCTGCGGATGGTCGCTCGCGCCGACGGTCTGCTGGAGGGATTCCGTCCCGGGGTGATGGAACGGCTCGGGCTCGGACCAGACGTCTGCGCCGAGGTCAACCCGCGGCTGGTCTACGGCCGGATGACCGGTTGGGGGCAGGACGGTCCGTACGCCGACCTGCCCGGCCACGACATCAACTACCTCGCGCTGTCCGGGGCCCTCGGCGCGATGGGCACCCCGGGCGCACCGCCGGTGCCGCCGTTGAACCTCGTCGCGGACTTCGGGGGCGGCGGGATGTTGCTCGCCATCGGGGTGCTCTCCGCGCTCGTCGAGGCGGGCCGCAGCGGCCGTGGCCAGGTCGTCGACGCCGCGATGCTCGACGGCTCGTCGCTGATGATGACGATGGCGTACGAACTGCTCGCGCGCGACGCGTGGGTGCCGGAACGCGGGCGCAACGTCAACGACGGCGGCGCACCGTTCTACCGGACCTACGAGACGTCCGACGGCCGGTATCTCGCGGTCGGCGCGATGGAACCGCGGTTCTTCGACGAGCTCGTGTCCCGCATGGACCTCGACCGCGACAGCCTGCCCGCGCAGTGGGACCGCAGTCGCTGGCCCGAGCTCACGGCCGTCCTCGCCGAGGCCTTCCGGACCCGCACCCGTGACCAGTGGTGCGCCCTGCTCGAACACGCACCGGTCTGTGTCACGCCGGTACTCGACATGCTCGAAGCGCCGCAGCATCCGCACAATGCACAGCGCAACGGTTTCTTCCTGAGCGGTGGCGGACCCGTCCCGTCACCCGCGCCCCGGTTCGACCGCACCCCGGCCCGTCCCGGCGCTCCCGGCCGCCCGGTCGGTACGGAGACCGTCGAGGTGCTCGAGGGCTTTGGCTTCGACGCCGGCGAGATCGGCCGGTTGCGGTCCACCGGCGTGGTCGCGACGCCGTGAACCGCACGCGGCTCGGGGGGCCGGCGGGCCTGCAGGTCGCCGCCCAGGGACTCGGCTGCGCAGGGATGAGCGAGTACTACGGCAGCCCCGACTGGGACAGTTCCACGGCCACGCTGCACCACGCGCTCGACCTCGGCGTGACGTTCCTCGACACGGCCGACGTCTACGGCGCCGGCCACAACGAGGTCCTGGTCGGCCGGGCGATCGTCGGGCGACGCGGCGACGTCCAGATCGCGACCAAGTTCGGGATCGACCGCAGCGGCGGGGACGACCGCCGCCGCCGCCGCGGCGCGCGGGCGTACGTGCAGCGGGCCTGCGAGGCCTCGCTGCTGCGCCTCGGCGTCGACACCATCGATCTCTACTACGCGCACCGCGCCCCGGACGATGTGCCACTGGAGGAGACCGTCGACGCCATGGCCGATCTGGTCCGGGCCGGCAAGGTGCGTCACCTCGGCCTGTCCGAGGTCGACGGCGACCAGTTGCGGCGGGCGCACGCCGTGCACCCGATCGCCGTGGTGCAGAGCGAGTACTCGTTGTGGACGCGTGACGTCGAGGCGGTGACCCCGGTGATGGCGGAGCTGGGGGTCGGGCTCGTGCCCTACGCGCCGTTGGGTCGCGGCTTCCTCACCGCGACGTTCGACCCGTCGGTGATGGGTCCCCGCGACCTGCGCCGGGACATCCCGCGGTTCGCACCGGACGCCGTGCGGGCGAACGAGGTCGTGGTCGACCGGGTTCGCGCCGTCGCCGGCCGGCACGACGTCACCGCCGCGCAGATCGCGCTCGCTTGGGTCCACGCGCAGGCTGCGCGGCTCGGCGTCGCCGGGTTGGTTCCGATCCCCGGGACGACGAAACCAGTGCGGGTGCAGGAGAACGTGCAAGCCCTCGACGTCGTTCTCGACCGGTCCGACCTGGCCGCCCTCGACGCCGTCGCGGCGTTGGTGAGCGGCGCCCGGTACCTCGGCGCGCTGGACCCGCAGGCGCCCCCGGGCGCGGTCCTTGACCCTCCGGAGCGGGCAGGCTAGTTTTCGGAAAACCGGAAACATCATCGAAACCACGAATGCACGCGGCTGTCGCCCGGCGTCGCGTGCGCCGATGCGCAGTCCCCGTGACCGGGCCGGTCACGGGTCGCAGCCGTCCCCGTCCTGAGGAGCTCGTGATGACCAACCCGACCCACCACTCCGGTACCGCCCTGTTGATCATGGACATCATGCCGGCCGTCGTGCCCGCGTTCGGTGGTGACGACGCCCTGCTCGAACGGCTCGCCCGGGCCGTGCCCGCGGCTCGGGCGGCGTCGGTGCCCGTGCTGTTCGGCCGGGTCGCCTTCCGGGACGGCTACCCCGAGGTCAGCGGCGCCAACCAGATCTTCGGACCGCTGCGGACGATGATGGACTTCACCGAGGGCAACCCCGACACCGGTTACCACCCGGCCGTCGCGCCACAGCCGGGCGACATCACGTTCACCAAACGCCGCGCGAGCTCGTTCACCGGCAGCGACCTCGAGCTCATCCTTCGGTCGATGGGGATCACCCGCATCGTGGTCACCGGCGTCGCGACCTCGCTGGTCGTGCTGTCCACGGTGCGCCAGGCGGCCGACCTCGACTTCGAGATCACGGTGCTCTCCGACGGCTGCGCCGACGGCGACCCCGAGGTGCACGACCTGCTGATGACGAAGGTCTTCCCGGCGCAGGCCACGGTCGTGACCGTCGACGAGTGGATTTCCTCGCTCGGCTAACGCTTTCCTTCGTTGACACGTGCCGCGGCCGACCACATACTCATTCCAACCCTGGAAATCTTCTT
>CAXUNA010000435.1:0-3905 GCA_964252095.1 uncultured Jatrophihabitans sp.
CGCCTCCAGCACGACGGTGAGGCCGGACCCGGTGACCGTCGGGTGCAGGGCGATCGCCACCACCGACGCCGCCGCGTACAGCGGCCGGATCCGGCCGTCGAGACGTTCCGTGTGCAACGTTCCGAGGTCGGGCGTGAAGCTCGTCGGCAGCCCGGTGGCGAGCTCGAGCCGCAACTCCGGCCGCTGCTCACGCAACGCCCGCACGGCACCGATGAGCAGGTCGTGGTCGCGGTACCGGTCCTCGCCGGCGGTGAAGACCGTCACGCCGCCCGCGACCGGCCACGGCTGATCGGCGTAGAAGTCGGTGTCGATGCCGACCGGCACGTACCGGACGCGGTACGCCGGAACCCCCCAGGCGTCGACGAGCAGGTCGACCACCGGGCGGCACTGGGTGAAGACGCGTTCGGCCCGGGCGAGCGCCCGGCGGCCGAGCCCCGCCTCGCGCGGCGGCACCTCCGCGGGATCGGTCAGCCATCCGATCCCGGTGACGACCGGCACCCGGTGGTGGCGCAGCGCCGCGGGCACGCCGGTGCGCTCGTCGTAGGCGAAGACCACATCGGCCCCGCGGCCCGACGTCCTGGTCAGCTCCAGCAGTTCGAGGCCACCCGTGCGGTGCCGCACGCTGCGGGCGAGGCGCTCGGCGGGCGCGGGCAGCGCGACGGTGTGCGGGTCGACGACCACCCCGTGGTGCGCCATCCGGTCCAGCCCGTACGGCAGCAGGTCGGGCACCTCACCGGCCGCGTGCCGTCGCGCCCACCGCACCGGATCCAGCCGCGCGGCGTACTCGACCCGGACGCGGAGGTCCCGGTTGGGCGACGGGAGGACGGGCGTCACCACGCGGTCCTCTCGGTCGGGGACGGGATCGCGACCACCGCACGGTATCGCGGCAAGAAGCTTCTCACCTCACGGTAGTCTCACCTGCATGCCGGTGCGCGCCCCGAGCATCGCGCGTGCCGTCGGTGTCCAACTCGCAGGTCGCGCGCTCGGCACCCTCGCCTCGCTGGTCACCGTCGCCGTCACCACCCGCTATCTCGGCGTCGAGGCGTACGGCGTCCTCACCGCGGCCATCGTGTTCGTGAGCCTGTGGTCGAGCCTCGCCGAACTCGGGGTCGGCGCGACGATCGTGCGCAAGGTCGGGGCGGGCGCCGGCGACCTCCACACCCTCGTCCGCGTCAACGTCGGACTGTCCCTGCTCTACGGCATCCCGCTGACCGTGGTGTGCGCGGCGGTCGGCGTCCTCCTCGTCCACCGCGGGGACACCGAGCTCGCGCCGGTGCTGGTGATCGTCTCGGCCGGTCTCGCCCTGCAGACGCTGTCGACCTGCCTCGGACCGGTGTTCGCCGTCGCGGTGCGCTTCGGGCCGGTCGCGCTCGGCGACGCGCTGTCCCGGCTCGGCTCGCTGGTCGCCACCCTGCTCGTCGTCACCGCCGACGGCGGCCTGCGCTGGATCGCCGCCGTGCAGTTGCTGCCGCCCGTGGTGGTCATCGTGGTGTCGTTCCTCGCCGCCCGCACCCACGGCCCGGTCCGCCCGTTGTTCGACCTGCGCGCCGCCGGGCGACTCGTGCGCGAGAGCCTGCCGATCACCGCGGTGGCGATCGTCGGCGTCCTCTACTGGCGCGCGGACGGCCTGATCCTCACGCTGTTCAGTGACGCTCCCCAGGTCGCCGCGTACGGCCTGGGCTACACGATCGCGTTCAACCTCGCGGTGGTCTCCACGTTCTACCTCAACTCCTCGCTGTCGACGATGACCGCCGCTTTTCCCCGTGACCGCAGCGAGTTCGCCGACCTGGTCCGGCGCGGGCTGGAACTCATGCTGTTCATGGGCGCGCCGGTGATCGCCTTCGGCGTACCCCTCGCCGGGCCGGTGGTGGAACTGCTCGGCTCCACCGAGTTCGTGGCCGTGACCCGCGTCCCGTTGATGCTGCTGCTGATCGCCGTCGTCCTGACGTTCGGTACCGGGCTGGTCGGCCAGGCGCTGTTCGCGGCGCACGAACAGAAGTTCCTGCTGTGGCTGAACATCGTGAACCTGCTCGTCAACATCGGCCTCAACATCGCCCTCGCACCGCACTTCGGCGCGGTCGGGGTCGGCATCGCCCTGCTGGTCAGCGAGACGTCCGGTCTGCTCGTGTGCTTCTGGAAACTGCGGCGGGTGTGCGGTTTGCGGATCCCCGTGGCGGGCCCGTTCCGCTTGCTGCTGCCGGTCGCGGTCGGCGTCGCCGTGCTCCTGCCCCTGCGCCACCTCCCGGTCGTGGTCCCGTTGGCTGCCGCGCTGGTCGCGTACGTCGTGGTCAACGTCGTGATCGGGCCGGTCACGCCCCGCGTGCTGCGGTCGCTCTTCGCCCGGGGCGACGACAGCGAGCCGGCCGGCCCGGGCGAGGTGGTCGCACCGTGACGCTCGCCGTCCTGGTCGTGTCGTACCGCCGCGCCGACCTGCTGGCTTCGTGCCTGGCGTCCGTGGCCGCGCAGCTGCCGGGATCACCGGTGTTCATCTGGGACAACGCGTCCGAGGGCAGTGACGACGTCCGCTCCCTGGCCGCGCAGCACCCCTCCCTCGACTGGACGTTCTCACCGGCCAACGTGGGGTTCGCCGCCGCCGTCAACGCTCTGGCCGCGCGGGTGGAGCCGGGTGCCGACCTGCTCCTGCTCAACCCCGATGCGGTGCTCACCTCCGACCTCGCGGTGTCCCGCGCGCTGCTGGCAGCACCGCGGGTGGCCGCCGTGGCGCCCACCGGCGGTGGCGGCGAGACCGCCCACCGGCCGCTGACCCTGGCCCGGGCGCTGGTCTCAGAGGCGGGGTACGCCGACCGGCTCCGCGGTCGCCGGTGGTCCGACCTGTACGACGGGAACCCCGATCGGGTCGAGGGATACCTGTCCGGTGCCTGCCTGTTGCTGGCTCGGGCGGCGTGGGACGGGCTCGGCGGGTTCGACGAGTCGTTCGGGCTGTACGGCGAGGAGGCCGACTGGCAGCGGCGGGCCCGCTCGGCCGGGTGGGAACTGCGGCTCGCCCACGAGACGGGCTACACCCACACCGCGGCCGGGACGGTCGGCGACGACCGGGACCTTTCCCGCCGCAGCCGCGACCTGCTGCACGAGGCGCAGGCCCACCGGCTGCAGACGACATCCGGTGTCCACCGCTCCGACGTGTACGCGGCCGGTGTGGGACTGCTGGAGAGAGTGCAACGGTCGAAACGCGTCGTGGCATCGCGCAACGACGATCCGTCGGTCGTCTTCTCGACCAACACCCTCGACGTCGGCGGCGCCGAGCGGTTGCAGGTCCACCTGGCCAACGCGTTGGCCGCGCGGGGTCTCGATGTCACGATCGTCTGTGTGCAACGGTTCGGGCTGCTCGCACCGGCGGTGTCGCCGCAGGTGCGGTTGGTGCGGCGCCCGTGGTGGGCGCCCGCGTCCTTGCCCGCACAGCATGGTCGCACGGTGTTGCTCACCAACGAGACCAACACCGAGGCGGGCCTCGGACTGGCGTGGCGCACCGGGCGTCGTGACCGCCGGTGGTTCGTCGCCGCCCACACCCCGGTCGCGGGCGACCGTCCGACCTACCCGCCACGACTGGTCGCCGCGCTGCGCCGCGCCGACGCCGTGATCGCGTTGTCCGCGTCGCACCGGGCGGAGCTGGCCCGGCAGCACGATCTCGGCGACCGGTTCGAGGTCATCGGCAACGGGGTGCCGGTGGCGGACCCGGTGCCGCCGGTCGGCGACGACGGCCCGCTGCGGTTGGCCATGATCTCCCGCATCCTCGAGGCGAAGAACCCGCACCTGCTCGTCGCCGCCCTCGACCGGTTGCCCGGCACTCTCGACTGGACGCTCGACATCTGGGGCGACGGTCCCGACCGCGCGCGGCTGGAGGCGCTGACGCCGGACCGGTTGCGCGACCGCGTGCGGTGGCGCGG
>CAXUNA010000436.1:0-3892 GCA_964252095.1 uncultured Jatrophihabitans sp.
GGCGGTGAGCGGGGTGACCGAGATCGTGAACGAGGCGGGGCCGCCCGCGGCCGCGATCGTCGTCGCGGCCGGGACGGTGCAGGTGAGCTGCTGGCCGGTCGTCGTCGTGCCGCCGGTGACCACGCAGGTGGCGCCGGTCGCGGAGTTGAACTGGGTGTTCGCGGGGAGCAGCTCGCGCACGGTGGCGCCGGTGGCGGCGTTGACCCCGGAGTTGGTGATCGTGAGCGTGTAGGTCGACGGGTACCCGACGACGAACGCGGGCGACGGTGCCGACTTCGCCAGCGCCAGGGTCACGCCGGTCGCGACGGTCTGGGTGGCGGGGAACGCACAGCCCGCCGGCGTGCCGTTCGCGGTGCAGGTCGTCGGGTTCACCGGGTTGGCGCCACCGGACGGGTCGACCGCGGCGACGTTGCGGACCGTCGTGCCGGACGACGCCGCGTTCGGCGTCACCCGGATCACGAGCGCGGTGTTCGTCGTGTTGGCGGCGATGGACCCGGTGAACGTGCAGGTCACGGTCTGGCCGGCGGCCACCGTGCCGGAGGCGACACAGGTCCAGCCGGTGCCCGAGCTCGAGGTGTAGGCGACGTTGGCCGGGAGCTTGTCGACGACGGTCGCGTTCGTCGCCGCGGCCTTGCCGGTGTTGGTGACGCCGAAGGTGTAGTTCGCCGCTTGCCCGACGACCAGTGACGCCGGGTTGGTCTTGGCGAGCGAGAGCGCGTACGCGGAGTTGGTGAACACACAACCGACAGGTATCCCGTCGTTCGTGGCCGGGGTCGGGAACACGAACGAGGCCGTCGTGCCCGTGCCGCTCGTGAGCACCCCGTTCGTCAGCAGGTTGGTGCAGACGTAGGTGGTCGTGTAGTTCGCGAGCGTCGTCGTGCCCGCTGCGGCCTCGCTCACGGTGTACGTCGTGCCCGGCAACGTGACGATCGGGCCCGCGGTCTCCGCCGGGTCGTCCTGCAGGCCGGTGTCGGCGCCGGTGGTCGTCGCGGTCTGCGACGTCACCAGCCCGCCACCGCTGATCGAGACGGTGAACTGGTCACCCGCGGCCGCGCGGTTGGTGATGCTCGCCTGGTTGATCAGCGAGTTGTTGTAGTTGCAGGAGGCGGCGTCGATGATCTGCGTGCCGCTGGCGTCGAGGGTGAAGCTCGCGACCTGCGCGCCCGAGGTCGGGTTGATCTGCTTGACGAACGAGGCGTTGGCGGTGTCGCGGCCGGTCACGTAGAGGTAGCCGGTCGGCAGGTCGAAGGCCATGCCGTTGAAGGTCGAGTTGTTCGGCGTCAGGTACGCGATGACCTTCGCCGTGAACGCGGTGTCGGTGCCGGTGCCACCGAGGAGGCCGTTGACCACGAACAACGGGTTGGCCGTCGCGGTGTTGTTGCCGGTCGTGGCGAGGAAGTACAGGCGGCCGAGCCGGTCGAACGCGATGTCGCCGTTCGGGGTGCCGTTGTTGGTCGGCACGGTGATCGTGGCGATCCGGCCTGCGATCGGGGTGTTGGTCGCGGTGTCGAAGCCGTAGATCTCGAAGGTGTTCGACGTCGTCCCCGCGACCACGAAGCCGAAGTAGTAGATGTTGTTCACCGGGTTGATGGCGCCCGCGATGATCGTCGTGGCCGTCGTCGTGGTGGTCTGGGTCAGCGTCGGCCCGGTGAAGGTCTGCGTGCTGTTGGTCGCCGGGTTGTACCGGTACACGGTCGGCTTGGCCCCGGCCGAGGCCGAGCCGCTGATCGAGTACGCGAAGCCGGTGCCGTTGGTGACGGCGAGGGCGTTGACCGAGGTCCCGCTCGCCGCGCCGATGTTGCCGACCAGCGTCTCGTCGCCGCTCGCCGGGTTGATCCGGTAGACGTTGTGGTCGGTCGCGTCGAGGCCGTAGATGTCACCGGCCTGGCAGGTGAGGGTCGTCGGGTCGACGGTCTGGGTGGCGGGGAACGCGCAGCCGGTCGGCGTGCCGTTCGCGGTGCAGGTGCCGGGGTCGACCGGGGCGGCCTGACCGCTCGGGTCGACCGCGGCGACGTTGCGCACGACGCTGTTGACCGCGGAAAGGTTCGGGGTGGCGACGATCGACACGGCACTGGTCGCACCCGAGGCGATCGTCCCGGTGAAGGTGCAGGTCACGGTCTGGCCGGCGGCGACGGTGCCGGTCGCGGCACACGTCCAGTCGGTGCCCGAGCTCGACGTGTACGCGACGTTCGCCGGCAGGTCGTCGACGACGGTCGCACCGGTCGCGGGGCCCGGGCCGGCGTTGCGCGCGGTGAGGACGTAGGTCGCGTCCTCGCTCGCCTGCAACGAGGTCGGGTTGGTCTTGGTGAGCGAGAGCTGGAACGGCGGCGTGGCCGGGATGGTCGTCGTGAGGTTGAAGGCGTCGAGGGCGGTGGCGGAGAGTGTCGCGCTGCCGTTGCCGATCGCGTTGAGGCCGGTGCCGATCGTGATGCTCGTGAGGTTGACGCCGTTGACCAGGACGCTGCCGCAACCGGAGACGCCGTTGTAGGCCGCGAGCTGCTCACCGCAGTTCGGGTCCGGCCGGGTGGCCGTCGCGCGCACCCGGGTGTTCGAGTTCGCGATCGTGAGGCCCGAACCCGAGAGCGGCGTCGCACCGAATGTCGCGGTCGCATTCGCATTCCCGAGCGCGGTCGCGCCGGTGATGTCGAAGTACGCCGAGTAGTTGTTCGTGTTGCCGCCGTTGAACGTCTGCGCGCCGCCGAGACCGGAGATGTGCAGCGTCGGGTTCGTGACCGGCTTGCTGAAGGTGATGGTGAGCGAGCCGTTGCGGGCGCAGACCGTGCTGGTGGTGTTGTTGATCGCGCAGCCGCTGCCGGACACGTTGAGGTTCGCGGTGTCGGCGGTGTTGACCCCGGTGGGCGAGAACGCGATCGCGTCGCTCGCGTGCTGCGGCATGGTCTGGACCGCCGGGCTGCCCTGCGTGAGCAGCGTGCCCCCGAGCGCGTACGTGGTGACGACGTTGCCGTCGGACCGGGCACTGGTCTGGGTGTAGCCGGTGGTGCCGGAGGCCACGACGTCGGCGACGGCGTCACCGGTCGAGGCGGCGGCGGGCGTGGCGGTGGCCACGGTCCCCACCACGAGCAACGTGCCGACCACGGCTGGGACGACACCCAGGACGGTGGCCGATCGCAGGCGTCGCGATCGTGCTGAGCCAAACCAACTCACGCGGACTCCAAGGTTCGCGAGGCCCGGAAAACCCGGGCGATTTCGGGGGGAACGCCGTGGTCACGCGTGGTGATCAACAGGCGCAAGGGCTGAGTTAAGAGCATTCCGAGATCAGATGCAACACGGACTTCACATACCTGAGTGAGGAAGTTGATCAAGCCGAAACCCTTTACGGCGCAGACTTCTGACGCGTCAGATTCGTCGACAGGCCAGGGTTTCCGGGGTGGCGCGAGCCGGGTCGCCGGGGTTAGTCTCGGCTGGAACGATCCAACGCAGCCAACCGCTGCCATTGTTCGTCGCTTTGAGTGCGGCGGCGGTTAGGGAATGCGCCGCCAATGTGGCGACAATGCATTTCCGGTTCACCCCCCGATGTCCACGGCAACCTGGAAAGGCAATTCGGATGAGCATTGCCGAGAATGCGCAGGTCTTCGGACCCACTCCCCTGTTGGAGCGGCCCGCCACCCTCGAGGACGTCGCGCGCCTCGCCGGGGTCTCGCGGCAGACGGTGTCGAACGCGGTCAACGCCCCGCACCTCCTCCGGGCCGAGACGCTCGCCCGGGTGGCGTCGGCAGCCGACCGGTTGGACTACCGACCGAACGCCGCCGCCCGGGCCATGCGCACGGGGCAGGCCGGGGTGCTCGCGGTACGGGTCGGCGAGGGAGGTGGCTTGGATCGCTCACAGCGGGTCACGACCGGCGACGCGTTCCTGCCGGCCTTCACCGAGGCC
>CAXUNA010000437.1:0-3887 GCA_964252095.1 uncultured Jatrophihabitans sp.
CTCCCAGCACCGCCGCCCGTCGCGCCGCGCGCTGAGGCCGGGACCGGCGTCGACCGCGGTTGTCGGATCGGCGCCGGGCCGTTCGTGGTACTGGTGAGCGGGCGCCCGCCCGGGGCGCCCCGGACACCAGGAGATGATCCGCGATGCAGTACATGCTGACGGTGATCGACGACCGCACCGCTTCCGGGACCGCCGAGGAGCAGCAGGCGATCGACGTGTTCAACGACCGCCTGCAGTCCCAGGGCCACTGGGTCTTCGCCGGCGGTCTCGACGCCCCGAGCACGTCCACCGTGGTGGACCACCGCGGCGCGGACGCGGTGCTCACCGACGGGCCGTTCGTCGAGACCAAGGAACACATGGCGGGCCTCTGGATCATCGAGGCCGCGGACCTCGACGTCGCACTCGAACTCGCCACCGCGGGATCGAAGGCCTGCAACCGACGGGTCGAGGTGCGGCCCCTCCTCGCCCCGCCGCAGTGACGGGGTCTGCCCCGCCCGCGGGTCGCGTCGAGGACGCGATCACCCGCACCCACCGAGCGGAATGGGCCCGGGTGGTCGCGTCGCTGACCCGGCGGTTCGGCGACCTCGACATCGCCGAGGAGGCGACGGCCGAGGCGTTCGTCGCCGCGGTCGAACGATGGCCCGCCGACGGCGTGCCGCCCAACCCCGGCGCGTGGCTCACGACCACCGCGAACCGCAAGGCGATCGACCGGATCCGTCGCGAGGGCAAGCGCGACGACAAGCAGAGGCAGGCGCTCATGGTCGTCGACGACACGCCTGCGGAACCCCTCGGCGCGGTCGAGGACGAGCGGCTGCGGCTGGTGTTCACCTGCTGCCACCCGGCGCTGGCGATGGAGTCCCGCGTCGCGTTGACGCTGCGGATGATCGGGGGCCTGACCGTCCCCGAGATCGCGCGGGCGTTCCTGGTGCAGGAGAGCGCGATGGGCCAGCGGATCACCCGCGCGAAGGCCAAGATCAAGGGAGCGCGGATCCCGTACCGGGTGCCGTCCGCGGCCGACCTGCCGGCGCGGGTCGCGGGCGTCCTCGCGGTCCTCTTCCTCGTGTTCAACGAGGGATACCTCGCGAGCGGCTCCGACACCGACCCCGTCCGGCAGGACCTCACCGCCGAGGCCATCCGGCTCACCCGCCTGCTCCGCGACCTGCTCCCGGACGACGGCGAGGTGGCCGGGCTGCTCGCGCTGATGCTGCTCACCGAGGCCCGTCGCGCGGCGCGGGTCTCGGCCGGCGGCGAGCTGGTGACGCTCGCCGACCAGGACCGCGGCGTGTGGGACACCGCGCTCATCGCCGAGGGCCACCGGCTCGTGCGGGAACGGCTCGACTCCGGGATCGCCCCCGGCCGCTACCAGCTCCTCGCGGCGGTCAACGCCGTGCACACCTCCGCGCGCGACGCCCGCGACACCGACTGGTCGCAGGTCGTCGCGCTGTACGACCAACTCGTGCGCCTCGACGCCTCCCCCGTCGTCGCGCTCAACCGGGCGGTGGCCGTCGCCGAACTGGACGGCCCGCAGGTCGGGCTCGCCGAGATCGACCGGCTCGTGGCCGTGCTGTCCGGCTACCACGCCTTCCACGCCACCCGCGCCGAGCTGCTGCGCCGCCTCGGCCGCACCGCAGAATCCGTGGCGGCGTACGGCCGAGCCATCGAGCTCGCGGGCAACACCGCGGAGACCGCCTACCTCACCCGCCGCCGCGACGAGCTCGGCTGAGACCCGCTCCAGGCGCGTCACCGGTCGGCTCGACGCCGGTTCGCGCGAGGATGTCGGATCGCGCGTGCCCCGTTCGTGGAGGAGGTGCACGGGGTCGACCGACCACCGGGGGTCACACGGTGACCCACGTTCACGAGCGAGGAGAGACGACATGACCGAGTACCTGATCGCGTTCAACGACGAGTGGGTTCCGGAGCACACGCCCGAGCAGCTGCAGGACAAGGCGGCAGCGGCGCGGGCGGTGCTGGAGGAGATGCAGACCGCGGACGTCCTGATCTTCACCAACGGGGGCATCGACGCCTCGACCGCGATGTGCAGCGTGGAGGCGGTCGGCGGCCGGCCGTTGTTCACCGACGGCCCGTACGTGGAGACCAAGGAGCACCTCGGAGGTTTCGCCGTGGTGGACGTCGCGGACGACGATGCCGCGCGGTACTGGGCCGGTCGGCTCGCCGTCGCGTTGGACTGGCCGCAGGAGGTCCACCGGTTCCGGGGACCCGGCCACGCCCGCCGCGTCGGCCCGCGGGAGAGCTGAGGGACGCCGAGCCCGCCGGGTCTACGCCGCGCCGATGACGTGGCCGATCGCGAAGGTCACGGCGACGGCGACCGCACCGAGCACCAGCTGACGGGCACCCGAACGCAGCAACGGCCGGCCGGTCAGCCGACCGACGACCATCCCGCCGCCGCTCAGCGCCACCGCCGTGATCACCAGCGCGGCGACCAGTGACGGCGCCCCGATCAGGTAGGGCAGCAGCGGCAGCACCGCTCCGAGCGAGAACGCGACGAGTGACGCGCCGCCGGCGAGCAGCGGCGACGGGAGCTCCTCGGGGTCGACGCCGAGTTCGTCGCGGGTGTGGAACCGCAGCGCGGTCTCCGGATCCGCCGAGACCGCCGCCGCCATCCGGTGCGCGGTCTCGGAGTCGGCACCGTACCCGCGGAACGTCTCGGCGAGCTCGGCCTGCTCGGCGGCCGGGAACCGCTCGTGCATGGTGCGTTCGACGGCGACCTCGGCCTGGACGAGCTCGTTCTGGTTGGTGACCGAGACGTACTCGCCCGTCCCCATGGAGAACGCTCCCGCGACCAGCCCGGCGAGGCCGGTCAGGACGACGGTGTGCGAGCCGACGCCTCCGCCCCCGACGCCGGCGATCAGCGACGCGTTGGTGACCAACCCGTCCACGGCGCCGAACACCGTCGGGCGCAGCCAGCCGCCGGAGACGTCACGGTGGCGGTGCGACCACCCGGTCGACATCGCCGCCGCTGTCACCGCCGCATCCCGCTCCGGCGAGAACTCCACACCCTGCTGATCACCCATGACCGGCATCCTGCCCCCACCGCAGGACCCGCCGCGGACGTGGCGGGACCGTGCCGAGGGCGTACCCGGTCGCCCCGAGGATCCCCGAACCGACTCCGAACCCCGCGCGCCTGCCGGTCGAACACCGGACGCTCATCGTGGTGGTCGTGGGCGCGCGGGCGCTCCGGACCACCGACGGAGGACGTCACGTGCAGACCAGGACCAAGGCCGTCATCGCGATCGGGTCGGCCGCACTCGTGCTCGGCACCGGCGGTGTCGCCGTCGCGCAGGGAACCGGTGCCACGACGGCCGGCCACGGGCACCGCGCGCACCCCGGTCGGCCCGGCGCCGGTGCCGGTTTCGGCGCGCGACCGGGCGCGGTCGAGCACGGCCAGTTCGTCACCAAGGACCCGAAGACCGGTGCGCAGGTCACCCACGACATCGCAGGTGGCACCGTGACGGCGGTGTCCGCCACCTCGATCGCGGTGAAGACCGGCGACGGCACCACCGTCACGTTCACCGTCGCACCCACGACCCGGGTGCACGTCAAGGGTCAGGCGCGCAAGACCACGAGCACCATCTCGGCGATCAGGACCGGCCAGCAGGTGGTGGTCCTCGGCACCGGCACCGGCCCGTTCACCGCCACGGCCGTCCGCGCCCGCTGACACCCGGGACGGGACCTCAGGCTCCGCCGAGGAGATCGTCGAGCACCGCCACCGGGTCGGGCGCGGCGCGCATCGCCGCACCGATCCGTTCCGCGCCCGCACGCAGGGAAGGATCCGCCAGCGCGCGCCGGACCGCCTCGCGCAGGGCCGCCACCTCGGCGGCGCCGACGGCGACCGCGTCGGCGGCCGAGGTGCGGGCGCGCTCCACGAC
>CAXUNA010000438.1:0-3886 GCA_964252095.1 uncultured Jatrophihabitans sp.
GTCGAGCGTGACGAGCACGGGCATCGGGCGGCCCTCGTCGAGGGCGGCGTCGTACTCGGCGATGGCGTCGGAGAGGGCCCGCGCGGCGACCGCCACGGCCTCGACGGGCGCGACGGCCGGCGGTCCGACGAGGCCGGGACGCGCGACGGTGCCAGTGAGCATGCGGATCGACCTCCACGGAAACGCTGGTGGCGTGTCGGCACGATCGGACCGCGATCGTCGGGGGGCCGGTTCAAGCCTTTGACGAATGCCACTGTGGTCCTCATGTGAAGTCGACGCAAGGGGTCGACTGCGCAGCTTGTTGTCCTGCAGGAAGCTGTACCCCGATCACACATCGGGTGCGAAGTGTCCCGGCGACCGGACGATCCGGGCGGGCGGCTAGCCCCAACCGAGCTCGTGCAGCCGCTCGTCGTCGATGCCGAAGTGGTGGGCGAGCTCGTGGACGACCGTCACGCGGATCTCGTGCTCGAGGTCGGCCTCGTCCGCGGCGAGCTCCTGCAACGGCAGCCGGTAGACGTAGATGGTGTCGGGCATCGCGAAGGTGTAGTCCGAGCCGCGTTCGGTGAGCGCGATGCCCCAGTAGAGCCCGAGCAGTCCGGGCTCGTCCTCGTTCTGCTCCGCGACCTCGACCACCAGGTTGTCGGCCGCGTCGAGCAACTCCTGCGGCACCGACGCGAGCGCGCGGTCGACCAGGCGCTCGAACCGTCGTCTGCTGACCTCGACCGCCACGGTGGCGAGTGTCGCAGCGGACCGGCGGTGGAAACGGGACGGGACCGGCCGACGCGCCTCGGTAGCCTCGGTCCGTGATCGACGTCAAGGCCCTCCGTGCCGACGGCCTGCGGGCGGAGCAGAAGGCGGCGTCACAGGCGGTGCGTGGTGCCTCGAAGGAGGACCGGCCGGCGCTCATCGAGCGCGGCAAGACGCTCTCGGGTCAGGTGAAGGACGCCGAGGAGACGGTCCGCGAGACCGACGCCGCGCTGCGGCTCGCGTCGCTGCGGATCCCGAACGTCGTCGAGGACGACGTCGTGCCCGGGGGAGAGGACGACTTCGTCCTGCTCGACACCGTCGGGAAGCTGCCGGCGATCGAGGCTCCCCGCGACCACGTCGAGATCGGCCAGGCCCTCGGGGCGTTCGACCTCGAGCGCGGGGCGAAAGTCAGCGGGTCGCGGTTCTACTTCCTCACCGGGATCGGTGCACAGCTGGAGCTCGCCCTGGTCAACCACGCGATGGCCTACGCCTCGGCGGCCGGGCTGGAACCGGTGATCGCGCCGGCGCTGGTGCGCCCCGAGGTCATGGAGGGCACCGGCTTCCTCGGCGCTCACGCCGACGAGGTGTACCGGCTCGCGAACGACGACCTCTACCTGGTCGGCACCTCGGAGGTCGCCCTCGCCGGGATGCACATGGACGAGATCCTCACCGACCTACCGCTGCGGTACGCGGGTTTCTCGTCGTGCTTCCGCCGCGAGGCCGGATCGCACGGCAAGGACACCCGCGGCCTGGTGCGCGTGCACTGGTTCGACAAGGTCGAGATGTTCTCGTACGTCTCGGCCGAGGACCCCGCCGTCGCGCAGGCCGAGCACCAGCAGCTGCTCGCGTGGGAGAGGGGATTCCTCGATTCGCTCGAGCTCGCCTACCGCGTCATCGACGTCGCCGCGGGCGACCTCGGCTCGTCGGCCGCGCGGAAGTTCGACATCGAGGCCTGGTTCCCCTCGCAGGGCCGCTACCGCGAGCTGACGTCGACCTCGAACTGCACGACGTTCCAGGCCCGCCGGCTCGACATCCGCAGCAAGGGCGCGCACGGCGGCAACACCGCCGTCGCGACGCTCAACGGCACGCTGTGTGCCGTCGCGCGGACGATCGCCTGCCTGCTCGACTTCCACCAGCAGCCCGACGGTTCGGTGTACGTGCCGGTGGCCCTGCGACCGTTCCTCGGCGGCCGCGAACTGCTCGAGCCGAAGTGACCACCCTGCTCCTGGCGTCCGACCTCGACGGCACGCTGCTGCAGAGCGACGGCACCGTCGCGCCCGAGACCCGCGCCGCCCTGGCGCGCGCCCGCGACTCCGACCTGCTCGTCGCGTTCGTCACTGGTCGGCCGCCGCGGTGGCTGCACGAGGTCGCCGAGCAGACCGACCACTACGGCATCGCCATCGGCGCGAACGGCGCGGTGGTCTACGACCTCGCCGAGGAGGCCGTGGTCGACACCGACCCGCTCTCGCCTGCCACGGTCGCCGCCGTCACCGCGGCGCTGCGGGAGGCGTTCCCGTCCATCGCGTTCGGCTTCGAGTACGGGCTCGACTTCGGCTACGAACCGGACTACCGGCACGACTGGGAGGTCACGCCGGTCGCCGACCGGCGCGGACGGACCATGCCGGTGCCGATCGTCGGGCCGGTCGAGGACCTCATCGCCCGGCCGGTGCTGAAGATCCTGGCGAAGTGGCGGGCGGCGCCGGACGCCCAGCAGTACATGCTCGACGCCGTCGCCCTGCTCGGCGAGTCCGCCACGGTGACCCGGTCCTCGCGCGGCCCGCTGCTGGAGATCTCGGCGCCCGGTGTCGACAAGTCGACCGGCCTCGCCCACCTCGCGGCCCAGCGGGGCATCGGCGCGGATCGGGTCGCGGCGGTGGGGGACATGCCCAACGACGTCGCGATGCTCGACTGGGCCGGCCGGGGTTACGCGGTCGCGAACGCCCACCCCGAGGTCCGCGCCGTCGCCGACGAGGTGCTGCCGGAGACCAACGACGAGCACGCGGTCGCCACCCTCATCGACCGGCTGATCGGCGCCCACCGGGCTCGCTGACGAACCGGTCCGCCACGACCCGGCTCACGATCTCGGTACGACGCGTGTAGCCGAGTTTCGCGAGGATGTTGCGTACGTGGGTCTCGACGGTGCGCTCCGACAGCACCAGGCGGTCGGCGATCTCGCGGTTGGACAGCGACTCGCCGACCAGCGTCGCCACCTCGGCCTCCCGGGTCGACAGCGCCGACGCCGACCCCCGCGTCGCGAGCTGCTCCGCCACGCGCCACGGCCCGGGCATGTCGAGCCGGCGGAACTCGTCGGCGGCCTCGCCGGCGAGCTGCGCGACTGCCGCCCGGTCGTCGCCCAGCGCCACCAGCGCCTGCGCCCAGCACAGCTGTGAGAGCGCGACGTACGGCCGCGCCCCGATCCGTCGGTTCATCGCCACGGCGTCGCGCTGGTGGGCGACGGCGAGTTCCGGGAGTCCGGCGACGAGCGCGAGTTCGCCGAGCAGGAAGGCGTTGGACCCGTGGGAGAACACCGCCCCCGAACCGTCACCGGAGTACCAGCGCGCGAGCGGGAGCATCCGCTCGTGGACGACGCCCGCCACCTCGGCGTCCTGCAGCAGGATCGCGACGCGGCCGAGGTGGCCGAGCGTCCCCGACCACCGCACCCCGGCCGGGAACTCCGCCGCGAGATGCCGGAACGGCTCGAAGGCCGCGCGCGCCTCGTCGAACCGGCCGGCGACGGCGAGCTGCATCGGCACCGACACCCGCACCAGCGGGATCGGCGGCGCGGCCCGCACGGCGTCGTACCAGTCGGCCGGCAGCTCATCGCTGTCGCCGCGCAGCACCGCGAGCTGGCCTCGGAACGAGTAGGACATGCCGCGCAGCGACAGCTCACCGATCTGCCCGGCGAGGTGGAACGCCGCCCGGTCCTCCGTCCGGGCCGCCGGGAAGTCGCCCGCGAGCATGGCCAGCAGGGCTCGGAACCGGTGGTGGTGCCAGCGGGCGAGGACGGAGCCACGGGTGACCGCGACCCGGTCGACCTCGGCCAGTTCGTGCTCGACCTCGGCGAGGTTGCCCAGCTGCAACGCGGCGTCGGCACGCCAGAGGTGCCCCCAGAGGGCCGCGCCGTCCCGGCCCTCTGGGG
>CAXUNA010000439.1:0-3879 GCA_964252095.1 uncultured Jatrophihabitans sp.
AGCAGGGCCACGGCGTCGCCGCCGCTCCCGCCGGCCGAGGCCGAGCGCTTGGACGTGGGGATCTCGTCCGGCCGCAGCCGGCTCATCACGCTGGTCACGACGCCGCCATCAGGGTGAGGCCGACCGACACGGCGGCGGCGCAACGGTGCACGGACAGTTCACTGCCGTTGCCGCGGCGGGCGACGGAGCCGACCCCCCACACCCGGTCGGCGACGTCGACGTCGAGTTCGTCGGCGAGGTAGGCGGTGAGGCCAGGCATGAGCGCCCCGCCGCCGCAGAGGCCGAGCCGGTCGACCACGGAACCCTGTGCGCCGCCGGCCAGGTACGCGAGCGAGCTGCGGATCTCGTGGACCAACGGGCGCAGCGCGTCGGCGACGACGTCGGTGGTCCAGGGGTCCTCGTCGGCGAGCACGCCGACGCGACGCTTGATCGCCTCGGCCTCCGGCTCGGTGATCGCCAGCCCGGCGGCGATGGCGGCGGTGACGTCGCTGCCGCCGCGGGGCACGGTCCGGACCATGCGCGGGACGCCGTCGGTGTGCACGAGCACGGTGGTGGAGCGGGCGCCGAGGTCGACGATCGCCTCCTGCTCGGTGCCGGGGCGGGCGGCCGCGCGCAGCACGGCGAACGAGGACAGGTCGACGCGGGCGACCGTGAGGCCGGCCCGCTCGACGATCTCCACCGTGGCGGTGACCTGCTCGCGCGGGGCGGCGATGAGCAGCCCGCGCTGCTGACCCGCCTCGGGCGCACCGAGCGGGTAGAAGTCCAGCAGGGCGCTCTCGGCGGCCATCGGCAGCATGTCGGAGACGAGGTTCGGCAGCGCCTGGCGCAGTTCCTTGGGCGGCAGCGACGGCAGGGTCACCTCGCGGACGACGGCCTGGTGACTGCTGACGCCGAGGATGACCTGCTTGCTCTTGAAGTCCTTCTCGGACCAGATGTGCTTGATGGCGAGGACGACGGCCTCGGCGTCGTGGATCGACCCGGCCCGCACGGCGCCGACGGGGAGCTCGGCCTGACCGAACGCGGTGACCGCCGCGGCCCCCTTGCCGCGGGTGGTCTGCACCGCGCGCACCGACGACGAGCCGATGTCGAGGCCGATGTGGACAGGTGCTGCCATGGTCGTTCTCCTTGTGGGACGGAGCGGATCGGTGAGGGGAGGGGCGTGCGGGTCAGACGGCCGTTGCAGGGTGCAACAGAGAGAGGTACCACTGGGAGATCGGTGCCGCGACGAACAACGCGAGCATCGCGGCGGTGAGCATGAAAGGTCCGAAGGGAACGGCGGTCCGGCGGCCGGCCCGGCGGGTCAGCAGCAGGGCGACGCCGGCCGAGCCGCCGAGCAGGAAGGCGCCGAAGCCGCCGACCGCGAGCGCGCCCCAGCCGAGGACACCGAGGTACAGGCCGAGCAGGCCCGCGAGCTTGACGTCGCCGTACCCCATGGCGCCGGGCTTGGCGAACGCCAGGGCGAGGTAGAGACCGCCGAGGAGGGCGGCGCCGGCGAGGCCGCGCAGCGCGGCGGCCCCGTCGCCGTCGACCAGGACGGTCGGGGCCAGCAGGGCGACGCCGACCAGGTAGGAGGGCAGCACGATCGCGTCGGGCAGCCGCTTGACGTCGAGGTCGATCGCGGCCAGCGCCACGGCGATCGCGGCGAGGTAGAGGTACGCCGGCAGCTCGGGGGAGAACCCGAACCGCAGGCTGACGAGGACGAACAGCACGCCGGTGCCGAACTCGACCAGCGGGTACCGCGCGGAGATCCGGACGCTGCAGTTCCTGCAACGACCGCGCAGCACCAGCCAGCCCAGCACGGGCACGTTGTGCCTCGCCTGCACGGGGGATTCGCAGGCGGGGCAGTGCGAGCCCGGCGAGACGAGGGAGTGCCCGAGGGGCACCCGGTGGATCACGACGTTGAGGAAGGACCCGATCGCGAGGCCCAGGAGGCCGACCGTGCACAGTGCAACGATCTGCAGAGTTGCGGTGGTGTCGTACACGGTCGGTCCCCCTCCCTGGGCTTCAGGCGGTCGGTGGTGCTGGTACTGCGGTGGGTGGTCGGATCAGGCGCTGGCAGCGGTCTTGCAGGACGCCACGGTCGGCGCGCTGGCGACCGAGCCGAAGTCCTTGACGGCGCCGCCCTTGGTGCCGTCGTAGGTGAACAGGTGCTTGCCGTTGGCGTTCCAGGCGCAGAGGTAGTAGCTGCCGCCGGCGGTGTTCTGGGCGTAGACCACGGTGTTGTTGCTGCTGAGGTTGATCTTCTCGTCCTCGCCGCCGGTGGCCTTGGCGAGCGTGATGACGCTGGTGGTCGAGGTGTAGGTGAGGGCCTGGTCCGCGCCGGGGTAGGCGTTGGCGTTGGCGCTGTAGTACTGCTCGACCGCCGAGATGCCGCCGCGCACGTCGGACTCGGCCGACTTGTTCTCCGCGCCCTGGCGGTAGTTCAGGTACAGCGGGATCGCGATGGCGACGAGGATGCCGATGATCACGACGACCACGAGCAACTCGATGAGGGTGAAGCCGTCGTCGCCGGCCTCGTCGCGCTTGGCCTTCATCGCCTCGAGGGTGGTGTTGATGGACATGGTGGAGCCTCCGGGTGGGATGGGTGGAACAGGGATGGGGTGGTGGTGCTGGTCGGCCGTCGTCGGCCGGGGGTTCTCCGCGGTGCAGCGCGGAAGTGTGGGGGTGGGCGTGCGGCTACGTCGCGCCCTGGATGTTCTGGTAGATCGAGAACATCGGCAGGTACAGGCAGACGACCATCGAGCCGACGATCCCGCCCATGCCGACCACCATCACCGGTTCGATGGCGGAGGTGAGCGCCTCGGTGGCCTCGTCGACCTCGCGTTCGTAGAAGTCGGCGATCTTGTCCAGCATCGCGCTGATCTGGCCGCTCTCCTCGCCGACCTCGACCATCTGGCCGACCATCGGCGGGAACACCGAACCGGGCTCGTTCATCGGGCCCGACATCGGTCGGCCGTTGCGGATCGACTCCTTGATCGCCACGGTCGCCTCGCCGATCACGGCGTTGCCGGACGTCTCGGCGACCACGTCGAGCGCCTGCATGGCCGGCACGCCGACCTCGAGCAGGGTGCCGAGCGTGCGGGAGAAGCGGCTGATCGCGATCCGGCTGATGAGCGTCCCGAAGACGGGCACCCGGAGCATCAGCCGGTCGTAGCGCAGCCGCCACGCGGCGTTGGTCCGCAACTGCCGCTTCAGTCCGAGGACCAGGCCGCCGACGACCACCACGGTGAGCGGTGCGAGCCAGACCATCGCGTGGCTGATGCTGACGATGATCTGCGTCGGCAGCGGCAGTTTCCCGCCGAGCGAGGCGAACATGGTCTCGAAGATCGGGACGATGAAGATCAGGACGATCGCCACCATGATCACCGAGAAGGCGAGCACGATGGCCGGGTAGGTCATCGCCGACTTGATCTTGCCGCGCAGTGCCGCGTCCTTCTCGGTGATGGTCGCGACCCGCTCGAGGGCGTCGTCGAGGAACCCGCCGGTCTCGCCGGCCCGGACCATCGCGACGACCAGCCGCGGGAAGATCCGGTCGTGACGTGCCATCGCGTCCGAGAGCGACGTGCCCGACTCGATGTCCGAGCGGATCTCGCCGAGCGTCTTCGCGAGCGTCGGGTTCCTGCTCTGCTGCTCGAGCACGGTGAGCGAACGGAGCAGCGAGAGACCGGAACCCGCGAGCGTCGCGAACTGCCGCGCGAAGACCGCGAGGTCCTTCTGCTTGACCCGCGTGGAGCCGGGGAGCTTGATGTCGCGCTGCAGACCCTGGCCCGCCACCGTCACGGTGAGGGGGGTGAGCCCGAGCCCGCGCACGGCGCCGCGGGCCGCGCCCACGCTGGTCGCCTCGACGGTGCCCTTCACGCGCACCTGGGCGTACGAGGC
>CAXUNA010000440.1:0-3876 GCA_964252095.1 uncultured Jatrophihabitans sp.
GTGCCGGCACCGGGGGTCGAGAGCCACCGCTCGTACCACTGCGCGACCGAGCCGCCGGCGAGCTCGGGCGGCACCCCCGGGGCGAGCGAGGGCACGAGGGCGTCCGCGAGAGCGGGGTCGCGGTCGACCTGCTCGTCGTAGACCAGCCGGACGGTGGACACGATCTCCGGCCCGACGGCGTCCCGCCCGGGCGCGGGCCAGGACCGCAGGACCAGCCGCAGCCAGGCGGCCCGGTCGATCGTCTCGACGCCTGCGAGCACGGTGGCGACCGGCAGGCCCCACAAAGGGGAGCGCGCGACGGCCGGCGCGAGGTCCGCGAGTTCGTCCAACGCGGTCCGCACGTCACGGGCGGTGAGCGGCGAGCTCAGGACCTGCTCGGCGATGTCGGTCCACTCGTGCCGGGCCAGCACGCCGCCGACGGGCAGGTCCCACCCGCCGTCGGACCGCAGCGGCGGTGGCGCCGCAGTGTCGACGACGAGGAACCGGTCCCCGAGTCCGGCCAGGCGGGGGTCGGGCGCCGTCCCCGCCCCGGCCGGCCGGCTGACGACGCCTGCCACCTGCAGGTCGAAGCGGTCGACCAGCGTGGCCGAGCGGACCTCCTCGCGGGTCGAGAAGCGCAGCCGTCCGGCGCTGACCGGGTCCAGCAGGCTCTGCAGCAGCCCGAGCCACCCGACCACCTCGTCGCGGTCCGGGACGACGAGCAGCAGGTGCAGGTCCCCCGCGAGCGCGGTGCGGAACGCCTCCAGCACGATCGGGAGGACCTCGATGCGCCCGGCGTGGTCGAGGTCGGTGAGGAAGGCGTCGCCGACCAGGGCGTCGAGGTCGACCGGCCCGCGCGGCAGGTCGAAGCCGAGGCCCGTGACGCTCGCCTCCTCCACCTCGCGCTCCCCCACCGGTCGCAGCCAGAGCGGCGAGTCGAGCAGTTCGATCGGCCGCCGGGCGGTGCCGTCGGCGGCGCGCAGGCCGCCCTCGTGCAGCAGCCCGTGGACCGCGTGGCTCGCCCGGCCGGTGCGGTCCATCCCGGCGTCGGCGAAGCTCGCGGTGAGCACGACCTCGCCCTGCAGCCGGACCTGCTTCAGCGTCGAGGGCACCTCCCCCGAGCGCCCGACGGCCGCGAGGTCGACGTCGGGCGAGTAGGCCTGCCCGACCGCGTCGACGGCGACGAGCAGGTCGCGGTCCGGCTCCCGGGATCCGGGCGCGGTCGCGACCTCCTTGACCTTCCACCCGATCGAGGTCGTGATCGGACCGGGCGCGCGGACGTCGGCGAACAGCACCTGCGCGAGCACCGCAGGCGGGTCCGGCGTCACCACTGCTCGGCCAGCAACCAGCGGAACGGCTCGTCGACGCGGAACGGCGCGAAACCCTCCACGCCGCGCTGGCCGGGCTTGAGGCTGTGGCCGAGGGCGGACACCGCGAAGAACCGGAAGTTGGCGAAGTTCTGTTCGACGACGTCGATGACCCGCCCGGCGCCGAGGCTCGCGAGCAGGCTGCGGGTCTCCTGGTGCACCCACCAGCCGTCGGCCGGGTCGTAGAGCGGACCGGGCGACTCCAGCCCGCCGTACGGGTCGCGGGTGAGCGCGAACCCACGGCGGATGCTCGTCGCCGCGGCCGGTCCCCCACGTCCGGCCCGGGCCTTGTCGACCAGCAGGTGCAGCGCGTCGAGCTTGCTCACCGCGACCGCGATCGGCACCGGGATCTGCTGGTTCGGTTGCAGCGACAGCCGGGTGCGGATCGTCCGGATGACGTTCTCCAGCGACACGATCGGGTCCTGCAGGTCCTCGTGCGCGAGGGTGGCGACCTCGCCCTGGAGGTAGTCGACGACCTCGTGCACCTGCATGACGTCGACGAGGAACACGATGCCGCCGGAACGCGCCAGCTGGTCGCGGTAGTTGCCCACCGTGCCGAAGTCCTGCACCCAGTCGCCGGACAGGTCGAACATCGTCAGGGTGCGCTGCCGGCCGGTGTCGGCGGGCGTCGTCACCGTGAACGTCAGCGGATCCAGGCCGTCCTCGCCCTGGGTCGACACCGGCAGCGCCCGGCCGCGGAACAGCTCCTTGAGGTCGAGGAACCGGCGGGCGGTCTCGGGGTCGTACTCGGTGACCGAGCCGCGCAGGTCGCGCGCGACCTGGTCCCGCAGCTCGGACAGCGCGACGTAGGCGTAGACCGACTTGCCGGTGGTCTTCGCGCCGGCCATCGCGACGGGGAACGGCTCGGTGCCGAACCAGTCGGGCGGGATCGGGCGCAGGCAGTCACGGCAGATCTCCCGGGACGTGGACCGGCGGCACTGCGGGCAGTTGTCGCCGGTGCGCAACGGCGGGTGGGGCGGCGGGCGCTGGCCCGGCGGCACCGGCGGCGCGAGGGGCGTGAACCGGAACGGGGTGCGCGGTGACGGCCGGCCGGGGCAGTCGCGGTTCTCGCACTCGAAGACCTGCGGGAACCGGTCGGCGGCGGCGAGGCACACCCGGCAACGGTGCTGGTTCGGCGCGAGCCGTGGCGTCGAGCGGCCAGGACGCGGCAGCAGCATCGGCGGGGCCGGGTCGATGACGACGAGCGGGACCTGGTGGTTCACCGGGTCGACGACCACCCGCACGAACCCGTCGGCGAGCTCCACCGTGCCGACCCGCACCGGCTGGTCGGTGGGCAGCGCGCCCCCGGGCAGGTCGACCGCCACCTGGGTCTGGCCGTCGGGCGTGAGGATCGGCAGCTGCCGGACCTGCGGCTGCGACGGCGACATCGGCAGGAACGCGGGGTGGTGCAGCACCCGGACCCGCACCGGGGCGCTGGGCCACGCGGGGTCGGGGAAGCGGGAGGTCACCTCGACCTCGCGGCGCGGACCCGGGCCGGTCGCCACCAGCTGGTACTCGACGATCCAGCGGCCGCTGTAGGACAGCCGCACCTCCGGGCCGGTCTGCTCGATGCCGGAGTAGCGGTTCACCCCGCGGACGACGAGGTCGCGGCCGCGGACGTCGAGCGGGCTGTGCACGCCGAACAACCCGCCGCCGTCGCGTTCGTAGCGCTCGCGGTTGATGCGCAGGGCGGTCGGCCACATGGGTTCCGCCGTGCCGTGGGCGGTGGCGATCTCGACGAACGTCGCGCCACGCGGCCAGTCGAACCGCACCAGCTGCCAGTGCACGCGGTCGACCACCTCGACGTTGCGGACGTCGCCGACGCTCGACGCCGCCACCGTCGCGCCGATGATGACGACGTCCCCGATGACCGAGACCGGTGTGTAGAACTGCCGTTCCTCGTCGTCGGGGAAGTGGACCCGGCGCAGCACCATGCGCTCGCCCTCGACCTCGGGGATGCCGAGCGCGAGGTGGCCGAGGTCGAACCGGTCGAGGTCGCGCAGCGCCAGGTGGGTGCCGCGCGGCGTGCTCGGCAGGACGTTGGTCGGCTTCACGTAGACGCGGATCTCGGCCTTGTCGACCGGAACAGGCCAGGACAGGTCGGTGTAGGTCGCGGTGCCCTGCGCCCAGGTCGTGGCCTGCAGGCCGGAGACCGGCTCGGGCCGGGCGGGCACCCGCAGCTCGAAGCTGGTGCCGTGCGACTGCAGCCCGTCGGTGTTCACCGTGACGACGCGGTAGTGGTAGAGCGCGCCGGGCTCGACGTCGGAGTCGGTGAGGACGTCGGCGTCGGGGGCGAGCGGGCGCTGCAGGTGCATCGCGTACCCCGGTGGCACCGGTGCCCCGACGTTGCGGAAGACCATGACCCGGGCGACGTGCGGCGGACGCTGCCACTGCAGCCGGATCGAGTGCGGGCTGACCTCCTGGGCGATCCCCGCGACCTCGGCCAGGGCGGTGCCGTTGCCGACCCGCAGGCTGCGCCCCTGCACCGCGGTCGCGAGGTCCGGCCCGCGGAACGCGAACACCGCCCAGT
>CAXUNA010000441.1:0-3864 GCA_964252095.1 uncultured Jatrophihabitans sp.
GGCGGACCCCGGCGGCCAACGAGGCGGCCGCGGCCGAGCTGCGGGCCCTCGGCCACGACGTGCTCGCCCTGACCGCCGACGTCACCGTGCCGGCCGACGTCGACCGCGTCGTCGCGACCACGGTGACCGAGCTCGGCGGTCTCGACGTCGTGGTCAACAACGCCGGCATCTGCTTCCACGCGCCCGCCCTCGACGTCCCGGACGACGAGTGGGACGGCGTCTTCGACCTCAACGTCACCGCGCTGTGGCGGGTGTCGCGGGTCGCGGCGAGGCACATGCGGGACCACGGCGGCGGCAGCATCGTCAACATCGGGTCGATCTCCGGGATGATCGTGAACCGGCCGCAGTGGCAGCCCGCCTACAACGCGAGCAAGGCCGCCGTGCACCAACTCACCAAGAGCCTCGCGGCCGAGTGGGCGCCGTACGGGATCCGCGTCAACGCGGTCGCGCCGGGCTACGTCCGCACCGACATGGCGCCCGTCGACCGGCCGGAGTTCCGGCGGATGTGGATCGAGGACGCGCCCCAGCAGCGCGCCGCCGCTCCGGCCGAGATCGCCCCGGCGGTCGTGTTCCTCGCCTCCGACGCGGCCTCGTTCGTCACCGGTTCGGTGCTGGTCGCGGACGGCGGGTACACGGCCTTCTGAGCGCTCGCCGCACGTGCGCAACCTGTGAGCCACCCGGCCGCACCACACGGGACGCCCATGCAACGGCCCTAGGGTGAACTCCCGTGTACCAGTCCGCCCCCTCGTTCATCGACCCGTCGCACCTCGCCAGCACCTTCGGCCTCATCGGCCTGTTCGTCATCATCTTCGCCGAGTGCGGCCTGTTGATCGGCTTCTTCCTCCCGGGTGACACCCTGCTGTTCGTCGCGGGCGCGCTGGTCGCGAGCGGCAACTTCGGCGCCCCGCTGTGGGCGATCTGCGTGGGCGTCCCGATCGTCGCGACCGCCGGCAGCCTCGTGGGCTACTGGATCGGCCGCAAGGCGGGGCCGGCGTTGTTCGACAAGCCCGACAGCCGCATCTTCAAGCGCAAGTACGTCGACCAGGCGCACGAGTTCTTCGAACGACGCGGCCAGTTCGCCGTGATCGCCGGTCGGTTCATCCCGATCGTGCGGACGTTCATCACGGTGGTCGCGGGCATCAGCCGGATGGACTTCGCCCGCTACGCGCTGTACTCCGCCGGGGTCAGCATCGTGTGGGGCGCCGGGGTGCCGATCGTCGGCTACTACCTCGGCAGCATCCCGTTCTTCCGCGACAACATCGAGATCCTCGCGATCCTCATCGGCGTCGTGTCGATCGCGCCGGTGGTCGTCGAGTACCTCCGGCACCGCCGCCGGCGGGGCGGCGAGACCGTCACCGAGTGACGCCTACCTCCCGGAGATCTGGGCGCACGCCTGCTTGACCTGCTCGTTCGCCGGATCGATGTGGATGCCGAAGAACGTCGCGTTGCAGCGCTGCGCCGCGTCCTGGGCGGCGTCGACCACCGCGGTGCGCTGCGTCCACACCAGGACCGCGAGCGCGACGACGAGCAGCCCGACGATCACCTTCACGACGATCTTGCTGATCAGCAGGGCGACGACCAGCCCGATGACGGCGATGACCGCGATGGTGCCGATCCCGACGCCGGTGATCTGGTCGGTGCTGAGCGCGAGGTCCGTCATCCGTCGCACGCTAGCGGTGTGAGGCCCACCCGCCGATGAGGACAGACTGGACCCATGGCCGCCCGCGCACCCATCGACTCGTGGCTCATCGACATGGACGGCGTCCTCGCCGACGAGGGCCGGCCGATCCCCGGCGCCGTCGAGTTCCTCGAGACCCTCGAGCGGCTCGGACACCGGTTCCTCGTCCTCACGAACAACTCGATCTACACGCCGCGTGACCTCGCCGCCCGGCTCTCGCGCGAGGGGCTCGTGGTGCCGGAGGCGGCGATCTGGACCTCGGCGCTCGCCACCGCGAGCTTCCTCGACAGCCAGCGCCCCGGCGGGACGGCGTACGCGGTGGGCGAGGCCGGGCTCACCACCGCGCTGCACGACGTCGGCTACACGCTCACCGACACCAACCCCGACTACGTCGTGCTCGGCGAGACCCGCACCTACTCGTTCGAGGCGATCACCCGCGCGATCCGGCTCATCGACGACGGCGCCCGCTTCATCGCCACCAACCCCGATCCGACCGGCCCCTCGTCCGAGGGTGCGCTGCCGGCCACCGGCTCGGTCGCCGCGCTCATCACCCGGGCGACCGGCATCGAGCCCTACTACGTCGGCAAGCCCAACCCGATCATGATGCGGTTCGGGCTCAACCGGATCGACGCCCACTCCGAGACGACGGCCATGGTGGGCGACTCGATGCGCACCGACATCGTCGCGGGCATCGAGACCGGCCTGGAGACGTTCCTCGTGCTCACCGGCATCACCACCACGGACGCCATCGAGGCGTTCGCGTACCGGCCCTCGCACGTCGTGGAGTCGGTGGCGTCGCTGCTCGAGTGGGTCGAGCCGGCGCCGCCCCACCGCTCGCCGGACGAGGGCTGACCGAGCCGGTGACCCGGACCGGTCAGTCGGGCGGCGCCAGCAGGTCCCACAGCTCGTGGCGCAACGCCTCCCACCGGCGGTTGACCGCCCTCCGCTCGTCGACGTCGTCGAGCCAGAACACCAGGTCGTTCACCGATCCCATGCCCCCACGGGTGGACGGCAGGTAGACGCTCCACATCGTGGCGAGGGCGACCTGCGGGTCGTCCGAGGAGCCGGCCAGTCGGCGGACCTCGCGGAAGTCCGGCAGGAAGTTCGTCGAGCCCTGCTCGAGCTGGAGCGCGATGAGGTCGTCGAGCACGACGCCCGCCCGCTCCAGGCGCCGGGCGGCGTCCGGGCCGTACGGCCCGTCCGGCTGCTGCCCGGTCCGGTCGCCGGTCACCGCACGGTCACGGTGTCGCCGACGCACAGCCGGCCGGCGCGGACGACCTCGGCCTGGACGCCGAGCGTGACCTGGTGGGTGCGGCCGAGCGGCTTGAGCAGCCCGGGGCCGGCGTCGACGCCACGGTGCGACATGTCGATCATGACGCACCGCGGCATCGGCTCGGTGATCCGCAGGACCACCTCGTCACCCAGGGCGAGGTCGTGCCCGATCCAGCCGTCCTCCGGCCATCCCCCGGCGTCACCCGTGTCGACCAGGACGTTGGCCCGCAGCCGCCGCACGTCGACCGCGCCGCCCGCCTCGGCGCCCAGGGTGCGCAGCGCGGAGGTCGTGACGAGGTGCAGCGGGGAGTCGTCGAAGTGCATCACGTCGCCCTCGGCGCGGGGGACGAGCGGGCGTCCGAAGGTGGCGGTCAACGCCTCGGCGGCCGCGGCGGACCCGGCCGGGAAACGGGTGCCGTCCGGCGAGACCAGCACCGGTTCCGCCGCCGGGTCCGACAGTTCCGATGCCCAGTGCAACAGTCCGTCGACCTTGCGGAACCGCGCGCTGTTCTTGCCGCTGCCCATGCCGCCGTCCTCGGTGTAGACGGCCCAGGCGCGGTCCCCGACCACACCGCGCGGATCCACGTCGACGGCGTCGAGTTCCTCGCCGCTCACCGACTTGACGGGATGGCGGAACAGCCGGGCGATCTGCACCCCGCCAGTCTGACAGCGGTTCAGTGGACGGCGGGTTTCTTGTCGAGGGAGACGCCCGCGAGGTCGACCGCGAGGGCGGTCTCGACGACGTGGGCGGCGTCGCCGTACGCCCCGGCCGCGAGCAGGACGCCCTGCCGGAAGCTGCCACAGGCCGTGACGAACGCGTCGACGCGCAGCCGCAGGTCGGGCAGCCAGG
Source organism: uncultured Jatrophihabitans sp. (assembly GCA_964252095.1). Classification (GTDB taxonomy): domain Bacteria; phylum Actinomycetota; class Actinomycetes; order Mycobacteriales; family Jatrophihabitantaceae; genus CAXUNA01. Next base: position 3,801 of record CAXUNA010000441.1, read on the forward strand.
CGTCCCGTCGCGCGGCGTCGGTGTCGGAGGCGGCGATCGACAGCTCGAACGTCAGCTGCCGGGC
>CAXUNA010000442.1:0-3860 GCA_964252095.1 uncultured Jatrophihabitans sp.
AGCACGGCGCCCTGGCCTTTGCTCTTCTGCGCGGCGGCGCCCGTGGCGGCCGCGCTGTCCGCCGATGCCCGGGGGGCGTTGGCGACCCTCGCCGGCAGCGGCGACCCGCTGGTGGCGACGGCGGCGGGGGTCACGTTGGATCTCGCGGACGGCGTCGAGCTGTCGTCCGCCGCCCTGCTCGCACGGGCGGCGGTCGACGCCGAGAGTGTCGAGTTCCTCGAGCACATCCCGAGCTGGCCGGCGCGGGTCCAGGCGGTGGAACTGGTGCGGGAACTCGCCGAACGTGCGGTGGCGGCGGGGGGCGTGCCGGCCGGCTGATCAGCCGGCGGCGGCGCTGATCCGCAGCACCACCCGCGTCGTGTGCCGGCGGCGGACGACGTCCACGACCTTCTCCAGCGTCGTCACGATCCGGTACTCGGCGCCGTACCCGCTCGCCAACGCCCGGGTCGCAGCGGCCAGTGCGGCGTCGTCGCTCTCGATCACGGCGGTGCCGGTGACGTGCGGGGCGTCGGGCGCCACGGCGCCGCGGCGAGAGCACGGCGCGAGGTCGACGCGGGAATCGTTCCGCAGCCGCTTGACCTTCCCGCTGTCCGCGGGCGTCCACACCAGCAGGTCCTCGCCGTCCGCGACCGCCCACACCGGGGTGGACACGGCGGCCCCCGACCTGCGGTAGGTCGTCACCGACACGAACCGTTCCCGACCGAGCTCCGCCACCGTCGTCACGTGTCAGTCCTGCCCACCGCGGGGCATGATCGCGCTGTGGACGCCCGCCAGCACACCGAATCCGTCGTCGTCGACCGCGCGCCCGAGCAGCTCTACGACCTCGTCTCCGACATCACCCGCACGGGCGAGTGGAGCCCGATCTGCGAGGCGTGCTGGTGGGACGACCCGGCCGCCGGCGCCGTGGTGGGCGCGATGTTCACCGGCCGCAACGTCACCCCGGACCGCACGTGGGAGACGCGCAGCCGGGTCGTGGCGGCCGACCGCGGCCGCGAGTTCGCCTGGGAGGTCGCCAACGGCTGGGTGCGGTGGGCGTACACCTTCGCGCCCACCGAGGCCGGCGCCGTGCTGACCGAGTCGTGGCTGTTCACGACGACGGGCCTCGCCGGGTTCGCCGAGAAGTACGGCGCGGACGCCGACGCCCAGATCGCGAACCGCACCGAGGCCGCCCACACCGGCATCCCCGCCACGCTCGCCGCGATCAAGCGGGTCGCGGAGGCCTGATCAGCCCTGGTCGAGCCGGGCGAGCTGCTCGGCGGTGAGCGTGACGGCGCACGCCGCCGCCGAGCTCTCCAGCTCCGACAGCTCGCGTGGTCCGATGATCGGGAACACCGGGAACGGCTGGGCGAGCACCCAGGCCAGGGCGACCGTCACCGGCGTCACCGCGAGCTCGGTGGCGAGATCCCGCGCGCGGTCGCGACGGCCGCGGTTGGCGTCACTGCCCCAGAACAGCTCGAGCTCGCCCGCCGCGCGATCGGCGAAATCGCGGGGGACGTGGGTCGAGGACTCGCCGGCGAACCAGCCGCGGGCCTGGCTCGACCACGGCAGCAGTGGCGTCCCCGTCCGCCGGAGCCACGCGGTGAACTCGTCGGTGGTGGCGGTGACGGCGCCCTCGTAGATCGGCTGCACCCACCGCGCCAGGCTGAACTGGTTGCTCACCGACTGCACACCGAGCAGGCCGTGCCCGGCGGCGTACGCATCCGCCGCCTCGATCCGGTCGAGCGTCCAGTTCGACACGCCCCACGAGCGCATGGTCCCGGCCGCGACGTGGCGGTTCATGACGTCGACGAACTCACCCACCGGGACGGCGGGGTTGTCGCGGTGCAGCATGAAGACGTCGACGTGGTCGGTGCGGAGCCGGTCCAGGCCCTCGAGGTGCTGGCGGGTCACCTCCGCGGGCGTGCACGCGGTGAACAGCTCGAGCGGCCACGGCGGCACGGGCGTGTGCGCGCCCTTGTCGAGGATCACCAGCTCGTCGCGGATGCCCCGGGACTCGATCCACCAGCCGAGCCGGGTCTGCGCCCGGCCCTGGTCGTACATCCAGCCGGTGTCGACGACGTTCCCGCCGAGTTCGACGAACCGGTCCCAGCTCACCGCGACGGCCGTCGGCGTCCGGGCGGCGTCGACCCCCATCACCAGCTGCGACACCGCGCGGTCCAGCGGGGCGAAGTGCCGGCGGCCGATGACGGCGTCAGTTGCCCGATGCAACGGTCGTCCGTCGACCGGTTGCGACCGGCCCGCTTCCTGCTCGGCGGGATAGCTGAGACCGACGGCATCGCGCCAGCGGTCGAGGGTGCGCATGTTGGCGAGACTCTCGACCCACCCCGCCTCACCGACCCCGCCCGCCGCGACCTCACGGGCCACGTGGTCGGCCTCGTAGGCGAACAGGTGACGGTCCGCGGTGACGACGACGTCTTCGCTGTCCCCGCTGCAGAAGCTGGTCACGCGCAGCGTCGACGCCGTGCCGAGGCGCTGCCACACCGACCACGACGGCTGGGTGATGGTGACGCTGCCGCCGGAACCGGTGACCCGGATCAGGTCGGGCAACGTGGTGTCGACCCCCGTCTGCACGGTGGCGACGAGGTCGCCGCCGAAGCGGAACACCCCGGTGGCGCGACGGTCGATGCCGCCCGCGAGGACGGCGAGGCCGGTGACGTCCACGGGCTCGACCGACGGGGAGCCGGCGGCGACACCGGCGACGAGCCGGGCCACGGAGGTGCCGTAGCACCCGACGTCGAGGATGCCGCCGCCCGCGAGCGCCGGGTCGAACAACCGCGGTGGCGCCGAGGGATCCTGGGTGGCGTCGAACGCGAAGTCGACCTCGACGCTGCGGATCTCGCCGAGGACGCCCGACCCGACGATGTCGACCAGCCGGGCGGTCTGCGGGTGGTGCCGGTACATGAAGCCCTCGCCGAACCAGCGGCCGGAGCGACGCGCGACGCTGACCACCGCGTCGGTCTCGGCCCGGTCGAGTGCCACCGGCTTCTCGCACAGCACGTGCTTGCCGGCACGCAACGCGGCGATCGACCACCGGGCGTGCGAGGTGTGGGGCGTGGAGACGTACACCGCGTCGACCTCGGGATCGGCCAGCAACGCCTCGTAACCGCCGTGGCTGCGACCGATCCCGTGCCGCTCGGCGAACGCGGCCGCGCGGTCGGCGTCGCGCGCGCCCACGGCCGTCACGACGCCGTGTTCCGACGCCCGGACCCCCGCCGCGAAGTCCACCGCGATCGCGCCGGCGGCGAGCAACCCCCACCGCAGCGTCGGGATGGCGTCGGGCACGGCCGGAACGCTACCGAACCCCTGCAGCCCCGGCGGTCAGCCGAGGCGGGTGGCGGTGATGCCGCCGTCGACGAACAGCGTGGTGCCGTGCACCATCCGGGCGTCGTCGGTGGAAAGGAACAGCACGGCGGCCGCGATGTCGACCGGCTGCACCGGGCGGCCGGCGGGAGTCGAGGCCGTCATCTGCGCGAGGATGTCGGCGGATCCGGCGTTGCCCGGCGTCGAGGTCGCGCCGGGCGCCACGGCGTTGACCCGGACACCGCGCGGGCCGTATTCCGCCGCCCAGCTGCGGGTGAGCTGCTCGTCGGCGGCCTTGGTCGCCGTGTACATCGCCCCGAACGGACTGCCCACCGACGCCATCCACGACCCGATCGTGACCACCACACCCGAGCCCCGCGCGGCCATCGCGGGGGCCAGTGCGCCGACCAGCACGTGCGGGGCGCGGACGTTGACCGCGAGCATGGCGTCGAGGTCGCCGTCGGCGAGGCCCTCGGTCGCGCCCACCGGGTAGAGACCCGCGTTGTTGACGAGGATGTCGAGGCGGCCGTCCACGGCGGCCACGACGTCACGGGCGACGC
>CAXUNA010000443.1:0-273 GCA_964252095.1 uncultured Jatrophihabitans sp.
GCACCTCGACGGCGTGACCGCGGGTGGGCGGCGGGGCGGGCGGGAGCCGCTCGCCGTCGGCCACCGCGATCTGCAGCGCCACCAGGTCGAGCCCGGTGGTGGCCTCGGTGACCGGGTGCTCGACCTGCAGGCGGGTGTTGGTCTCGAGGAACCAGAACCGGCCGTCGTCGGCCGCGAGGAACTCGACCGTGCCGGCACCGACGTACCCGACCGCCTCGGCGGCCCCCGTGGGGGGCGGGGACACCACCACCCCCCCGCCCGGGGGGGGCGCCC
>CAXUNA010000443.1:283-3850 GCA_964252095.1 uncultured Jatrophihabitans sp.
CGTACGGGTGGCCCTCGCAGCCGCGCGGCCACGACCGAGCCGAGCACCGCCCCGATAGCCAGGCTGACCAGCAGCAGCGGGTAGACCGCCTGCGGCTCGCGCAGCACCTCCAGCACGTAGAGCACCAGCACCGCCTCGGCGGCCGCGGTGGCGGCCGTGAACAGCTCCTCCCGCAGGCCGGGGGTGCGCTCCACCAACGGCGACGGCGCTTCCTCGAGCACCTTCTGGTAACCGCGCTGGATCGAGCACTCCCGCTCGCCGACGGCCCACACCGTGCCGTGGGTGTCGGCCATGATCTGCACCTCGACGTGATGGCCGCGTTCGACGTACGGCTCGATGAAGACAGTGCCGTCACCGAAGGCGGATTCCGCCTCGCGGCGGGCCGAATCGACCTGCTCCGCGAGGTCGGCGAGGTCCCTCACCACCCGCATGCCACGGCCACCCCCGCCCGCCGAGGCCTTGACCAGGACCGGCAGATCGGCGGCCGTGACGGCGCCCGGGTCGAGATCGGCGAACACGGGGACGCCGGCGGCCGCCATCGTCGCCTTGGCCTCGATCTTGCGGCCCATCCCCTCGATGGCAGCCGGCGGCGGGCCGATCCAGACCAGGCCGGCCGCCTCGACCGCGCGGGCGAATCCCGCGTTCTCCGAGAGGAAGCCGTACCCGGGGTGCACGGCGTCGGCCCCGCTGCGCACCGCGGCGTCGACGACCAGGTCGACGCGCAGGTACGTGTCCGCGGGTGTCGCGCCGGGCAGCCGGACGGCGCGATCGGCCTCGCGGACGTGCGGGGAGTCCGCGTCGGGGTCGGAGAAGACCGCGACGGTGCCGATCCCGAGGTCGCGGCAGGTGCGGAACACCCGCCGGGCGATCTCACCGCGGTTCGCGACCAGGACGCGCGTGATCACGGTCGGAACACCCCGAACGAGCTGGTTCCCGCGACCGGTGCACTGTGCACCGCCGAGAGGCACAACCCCAGCACGGTGCGGGTGTCCCGGGGGTCGATCACACCGTCGTCGTAGAGCCGGCCGGAGAGGAACATCGGCAGCGACTCCGCCTCGATCTGCTTCTCGACGTAGGCGCGCATCGCGGCGTCGGCGTCCTCGTCGTACGGGTTGCCGCGGGACTCGGCGGCCCCGCGGGCGACGATCGACATCACGCCGGCGAGCTGCGCCGGCCCCATCACCGCGGATTTCGCGCTCGGCCAGGCGAACAGGAACCGCGGGTCGTAGGCCCGGCCGCACATGCCGTAGTGGCCGGCGCCGTACGACGCCCCGAGCAGCACCGACAGGTGCGGCACGGTGGAGTTGGAGACGGCGTTGATCATCATCGAGCCGTCCTTGATGATGCCGTCCTGCTCGTACTCCCGGCCGACCATGTAGCCCGTGGTGTTGTGCAGGAACACCAGGGGGGTGTCGGTGCGGTTGGCCAACTGGATGAACTGCGTGGCCTTCTCGGACTCCGCTCCGAACAGCACACCCTGCGCGTTCGCGAGGATGCCGACCGGGTAGCCGTGGATCCGCGCCCATCCGGTGACCAGGCTGGTGCCGTAGCGCGCCTTGTGCTCGTCGAAGTCGGAACCGTCGACCACCCGGGCGATGACGTCGCGGGGATCGAACGGGGCCTTGAGGTCCGGCGGGACGACGCCGAGCAGGTCCTCGGGGTCGAACCGGGGCGGGCGCACGTCGGCCGACGGCGGCGGCCCGGCCTTGCGGTGGTTGAACCGGGCCACGATGCGCCGCCCGATACGGATGGCGTCCTGCTCGTCGGCCGCGAGGTGGTCCCCGAGACCCGAGACGCGCGCGTGCATCTCGGCGCCACCGAGCGATTCGTCGTCGGACTCCTCGCCGGTGGCCATCCTCACCAGTGGTGGCCCACCGAGGAAGACCTTCGACCGCTCACGGATCAGAACGACGTGGTCGGACAGGCCCGGGACGTACGCGCCGCCCGCGGTCGAGTTGCCGAACACCAGCGCGAGTGTGGGGATCCCGGCCGCCGAGAGCCGGGTGAGGTCGCGGAACAGCCGGCCGCCGGGGATGAAGATCTCCTTCTGCGTCGGCAGATCCGCCCCGCCCGACTCGACCAGGCTGATGAGCGGCAGCCGGTTCTGCAGGGCGATGTCGTTGGCCCGCAGGGTCTTCTTCAGCGTCCAGGGGTTGCTGCTGCCGCCGCGCACGGTCGGGTCGTTCGCCACGATGACGCACTCGACGCCCTCGACCACCCCGATCCCGGTGACGATGCTCGCCCCGACCGCGAAGTCGCTCCCCCACGCCGCGAGCGGGGACAGTTCGAGGAAGGCCGATCCGGCATCGACGAGCAGCTCGATCCGTTCCCGCGGCAGCAGCTTGCCGCGCCGGTGGTGCCGCTCGACGTACTTCGCCCCGCCACCCGCCACCGCCTCGGCGTGCGCGGCGTCGAGGTCGGCGAGCTTCGCGACCATCGCCGCCCGGTTCACGCCGAACTCCGGCGACCCGACGTCGAGTCGGGACGAGAGCGCGGTCACACCCGGAGCGTGCCACCGCCCTCAGCCGAAAGCAAGCACGCGTGCTTGTTTCAGTGCGCAAACGACCCGATTTTGTGTACCGAGGCAGCCTCAGGCTGCCTGAGTACACAAAATCGGGTTGTCAGCGCCCGACGCGGCGGGCGGCGAGCTCGATCCGGTCGTCGGGCTGGACCGCGGCGAGGCGGAGGAAGCCGCGGCCCGCCTCGCCGTAGAACTCGCCGGGCGAGCTGACGATGCCGGCGCGCTCGGCGAGCAGCCGGGCGGCCTTCCACTCGTCACCGCCGGGCACGGCCACCCAGAGGTAGAACGCCCCCTGCGGCAGGTGCGCCTCGATGTCGACGGCGGCGAGGACCTCGATCAACCGTTGCATCCTGCTGCGGTACCGCTCGCGCTGGACGGTGACATGGGCGTCGTCGGCCAGCGCGACCACCGCCGCGGCCTGCACCGGTCCGGGCGGCATCAACCCGGCGTGCTTGCGCACCTCGCGCAGGTAGTGCACCAGCTCCGGGTCGCCCGCGTAGAAGCCGATCCGGGCGCCGGCGAAGTTGTCGCGCTTGGACAGCGAGTGCAGCGCCACCACACCGTCGAGGCCGGTCCTGAGCACACTGTCCGGTGCGCCGTCGTAGGTGAACTCGACGTAGCACTCGTCCGAGAACACCGGCACCCCGTGGGCGCGGCCCCACGCGGCCACCGCGGCGAGGTCGTGCAGCTCGCCGGACGGGTTCGCCGGCGAGTTCACCCAGATCACCAGGGCACGCGCGGCGTCGTCGGCCGAGATGTCGTCGAGCGTGAGGTACGGGACGGCCCGGACCCCCGCGAGCGTCGCGCCCATCTCGTAGGTCGGGTAGCTGACGGCCGGGTAGAGCACGGTGTCGCGGTCCGGGGTGCGCAGGTGCAGGTACTGCGGCAACGACGCGACGAACTCCTTGCTGCCGACACACGCCGCGACGTCGGTGGCCGGGTCGACCGTGACGTCGAGGCGGCGCGCGAACCAGCCGGCGGCCGCCTCCCGGAACGCCTTCGTGCCGATCGCCGGCGGGTAGGAGCGGGCGGCGGCGGGCGCGGCG
>CAXUNA010000444.1:0-3837 GCA_964252095.1 uncultured Jatrophihabitans sp.
GCCGGTCGACTCGGAGCATTCGGCCCTCGCCCAGTGCCTGCGGGCCGGGAGCGGTGCCGAGGTCGCGCGCCTGGTCGTCACCGCCAGCGGCGGTCCGTTCCGCGGGAGGAAGCGGGCCGAGCTCGGTGCCGTCACCCCCGCGCAGGCGCTCGCCCACCCGACGTGGGACATGGGCAAGCTCATCACCACGAACTCGGCGACCTTGGTGAACAAGGCGCTGGAGGTCATCGAGGCCCGGCTGCTGTTCGACGTCGACTACGACCGCATCGACGTCGTCGTCCACCCGCAGTCGATGGTCCACTCGATGGTGACCTTCGTCGACGGCGCGACCATCGCGCAGGCGAGCCCGCCCGACATGCGGCTGCCGATCGCGCTGGCGCTCGGCTGGCCCGACCGCATCGAGGGGGCGGCCCCGGCCGTCGACTGGTCGACGCCCAGCTCCTGGACCTTCGAACCGCTCGACGAGACCACCTTCCCGGCCATCGCCCTCGCCCGCCGGGCCGGGCTCGCGGGCGGCGGCGCGCCCCCCGGCGACAACCCCGCGCACGAGGCACAGGTCGCGGCCGTCCACGCCCGCCGGCGGCCGGTCCTGGGGATCGTCGCCACCATCGGCGACGTGGTCGAGCGTTGGCTGAGCGAACACGGAGGCGGGGGCGGGAACCCCCGTACCGTCGAGGACGTCGAAGAAGCGGAGCAGTGGGCGCGCGTGACGGCGCGCGAACTGTCACGCTGATCCATCGATCCCCGCTGAGAGGCCCTGACTGTGTGGTTGTACGTGCTCGGCGTGCTCGTGTTCATCGTCGGGCTGCTGCTGTCGATCGCGCTGCACGAGCTCGGTCACATGAGCTTCGCCAAGCTCTTCCACGTCAAGGTCACCCAGTACATGGTCGGGTTCGGGCCCACCGCGTGGTCGCGCAAGCGGGGCGAGACCGAGTACGGGATCAAGTGGATCCCGCTCGGCGGCTACATCCGGATGATCGGGATGATCCCGCCGCGGGCCGACGGCCGCCGGTCGCGCTGGCCACGGCGGATGGCGCTGGCGGTCGAGGACTTCCGCGCCACCAGCCGGTCCGAGGTGCTCGCGCCCGAGGACGAGCCACGGCAGTTCTACCGGCTCACCCCCGGCAAGAAGATGCTGGTCATGCTCGGCGGGCCGGTGATGAACTTCGTCATCTTCCTGGTGCTGTCGACCATCCTGTTGATGGCGATCGGCACCCAGACCCAGGGCACGCCCACCACCACGGTCGCGCTCGTCAACGACTGCGTGGTCCCGGCGGGGGTCACCGCCACCGCGAAGGACCCGTGCCCGACCGGCTCGCTGCCGGCGCCCGCCAAGGGCAAGCTGCAGAACGGCGACGTCATCACGGCGATCGACGGCACCACGATCACCTCGTGGGACCAGGAGTCGCAGCTGATCCGCTCCCACCCCGGCCAGTCGATCCCCGTCACGGTCACGCGCGGTGACGCCACCGTCACCGTGCAGGTCACCCCGCAGGCCGTCACGGTCGAGACCGACGGCAAGCAGCAGACCGTCGGTCAGATCGGCTTCTACCCGTACGCGCCGGTGTACTTCGTCAAGGCGTCGGTGGGTGAGGTGCCCGGCCAGATCGGCGACCAGATCGTCCAGGGCGTCTCGGCGCTCGGGAAGTTCCCGTCCAAGATCTCCAGCCTGTTCGGCACCGTGTTCGAGGGCAAGGCCCGTGACCCCGAGGGCGCGGTCGGCGTGGTGGGGCTCGCGCGCATCGGCGGCGAGGTGTCGTCGTCGCACGCGTTCGACCTCGAGCAGAAGGTCGCCATCCTCATCTCGCTGCTCGCCGGGCTGAACCTGCTGTTGTTCTTCTTCAACCTGCTCCCGCTGCTGCCGCTCGACGGCGGCCACGTGGCGGGCGCACTGCTGGAAGCGGCCAAGCGGGGCTGGGGACGCCTGCGCAAGCGGCCGTGGGCGGGGCACGTCGACACCGCCCAGATGCTGCCGGTGATGTACGGCGTGGCCTCGGTGCTGGTGGTGTTCACGCTGCTGGTCGTCTACGCCGACATCGTGAAGCCGATCACGCTGAACTCCTGAGCGCCGCCGCCGGCCGGTGCGCCGTCGGTGAACACTCGGAGACGCCGCGCCGCCTCCTCAGGGCGCGGGTGGACAATGGGTGCCGTGGTAGCGACTCCTGTGACTCTCGGCGCGTCCATCCCCACCGGTGCGGGCAAGGCCCTCCCGGTCATCCCGGCGAACCAGGTGGCCCCGCCGGTGCTGCGGGAGCGCAAGCAGACCCGTCAGCTCGACGTCGGTGGCGTCAAGGTGGGCGGCGGCGCCCCGGTCAGCGTGCAGTCGATGTGCACCACGCTGACCTCCGACGTCAACGCCACCCTGCAGCAGATCGCCGAGCTCACCGCGAGCGGCTGCGACATCGTGCGCGTGGCCGTCCCCAGCCAGGACGATGCCGACGCGCTCCCCGCGATCGCCAGGAAGTCGCAGATCCCGGTCATCGCCGACATCCACTTCCAGCCCCGGTACATCTTCGCGGCCATCGACGCCGGGTGCGCCGCCGTGCGCGTCAACCCCGGCAACATCCGGGAGTTCGACGGCAACGTCGGCGAGATCGCCCGGGCGGCCAAGGCCAGCGGCACGCCGATCCGGATCGGCGTCAACGCCGGTTCGCTCGACAAGCGGATCATGGCCAAGTACGGCAAGGCGACGCCCGAGGCGCTGGTCGAGTCCGCGCTGAACGAGGCGGCGCTGTTCGAGGAGCACGACTTCCGCGACTTCAAGATCTCGGTCAAGCACAACGACCCGGTGGTCATGGTCCGGGCCTACGAGCTGCTGTCCGAGGCGTGCGACTACCCGCTGCACCTCGGCGTCACCGAGGCGGGGCCGGCGTTCCAGGGCACCATCAAGTCCGCCACCGCGTTCGGAGCGCTGCTCTCGCAGGGCATCGGCGACACCATCCGCGTCTCGCTGTCCGCCCCGCCGGTCGAGGAGGTCAAGGTCGGCCTCGCGATCCTGGAGTCGCTGAACCTGCGCCAGCGCCGGCTGGAGATCGTGTCCTGCCCCTCGTGCGGCCGCGCCCAGGTCGACGTCTACACCCTCGCCGACCAGGTCACCGCCGGTCTCGAGGGCCTCACCGTCCCGCTCCGCGTGGCCGTCATGGGGTGCGTCGTCAACGGCCCGGGCGAGGCCCGCGAGGCCGACCTCGGCGTCGCGAGCGGCAACGGCAAGGGCCAGATCTTCGTCAAGGGCGAGGTCATCAAGACCGTGCCCGAGAGCAAGATCGTCGAGACCCTCATCGAGGAGGCCCTGCGCCTCGCCGAGTCGATGGAGATCGACCCCGAGGCCGATCCGGCGCTCGCGGCGGGCAGTCCCACCGTCACCGTGCGCTGATCCGCCCGGGCCGGGGTACGGTCCGGAACGTGAGCGCCACTGTTGCGCCGCCCTCGGTCGACGGGGTCGGCGGGCTTCCCGCCGTCGAGGTGCTCGACGACGTCGACCGTTCGACATTGCAACGGTTGCTCGGCCGGTACCCGTTCGCGTCGTGCGTGCTGTCGGCCCGGATCGCGGCCGCCGGATCGTTGCACCCGACACGGTTGGGCGGGGAGATCCTCGCCGTGCGCGACGCCCGCACCCATCAGCTGCGATCCGCCTGTTTCGTCGGCGGCAGCGTCGTTCCCGTCGGCGGCGACGCCCGCGACCTCGCCGCCCTCGGTCGGGTCGTCGCCACCCGGCAGCGGCGTGCCACCGAACTGGTGGGTGAGGCCGAGACCCTGGCCGCCCTCTGGTCACAGGTCGGCGCGGCCTGGGGCCCGCCGCGCGCCGAGCGGTGGCGGCAGCCGCTGCTGGTCCTCGAC
>CAXUNA010000445.1:0-3835 GCA_964252095.1 uncultured Jatrophihabitans sp.
TCGCCAAGGAAATGGACATCACCCCGGACAAGGTGCTGGAGATCCAGCAGTACGCCCGGGAGCCGATCAGCCTCGATCAGACCATCGGTGACGAGGGCGACAGCCAGCTCGGTGACTTCATCGAGGACTCCGAGGCCGTCGTCGCCGTCGAGGCGGTGAGCTTCACGCTGCTGCAGGACCAGCTGCAGTCGGTGCTGCAGACCCTCTCCGAGCGCGAGGCCGGCGTGGTGAAGCTGCGCTTCGGTCTCACCGACGGCATGCCCCGCACCCTGGACGAGATCGGGCAGGTCTACGGCGTCACCCGCGAGCGGATCCGGCAGATCGAGTCCAAGACGATGAGCAAGCTGCGCCACCCGTCCCGCAGCCAGGTCCTGCGCGACTACCTGGATTAGCGGGAACGCCTGTCGTACGACGAAAGGGCCCGTCTCCGCGAGGAGACCGGCCCTTAGTCGTCGGCCGCGGAGCTCGGTAGGTGGCCGACCCCGACCCTGCCCGGGGGGCGGGGGGCGGCGGCCGCGGAGCGGGGTCGGGGGCCGACCCCGCCCGGCGCGGGGCGCGTGGACGGTCCGAGTGGCGCGGTTTCCTGCGCCACTCGGAGCTCTCCCGCGCCACTCGTGCGCTGGAGGAGGCCGGGACACAGAAAAGCCCGCCCTCGAAGAGGACGGGCCCTGCTGCTGCGTCTGGGTGCTTACCGCTCCGGGGTGGCGACGGCCGGCTCGAGCTTGGTGCTCTCGTCGTAGATCGTCGCGTCCATGTCGCGGAGCTTGCCCTCGAACTCGTGCGCGTGGTGCGCGCAGAACAGGAGGTCGGATCCGCTGGGGAGCGTCGCGCGGACGTAGGCCTGCGCGCCACAACGGTCGCATCGGTCGAGCGCGGTCAGAGCAATCGTCGGGTCAACAGGTGCAGTGGACGTGGTCGTCACGGCGTGGCCCCCCTTCATCGGTGCTACCAGTGGTTCGTGCGGAACTTCTCTCCGGTTCATCGGGTGACGCCCCGGAGTCCGTGCTGTTCGAGCCCCACCCACGACGTGCAGGCCGTGTGGATGGGTTCGTACCCGCCTCACCTGGCCGATCACCGTGCGTGTCGCTCGACTTCCATGTAACCAGCCGGAGGGTGCCGGTCATGCCACCCCTGGCCATCGGGTCGGTGACGTTCGCCATCGGCGAAGCCTCCTGCCCGTGCTCGGAGACGGTACGCACGCACGGCCGGACCGGCAGCGCGACTCCCCGCATGTCACAGAGCCGTGACACGATGCTCAGCCCGACCGTGGGCACACGGGACGAACCGACCCGCTGTCGATCTTCGTCGGGTCCGTCGGGCACACACGTGCTTCACTGCTCGGGTGACACTGCACCAGGCCCGCCCGCTGACCGAAGCCCTCCGCAGACGCGGCATCGACAGTGCCCTGCTCGTCGAGGCGACCCGGCGCGCGGCCGAGACGGGCAAGCCCCTGCGCGAGATCCTGGTCGACGAGCGGATCGTCACCGAACTGGACCTCGTGGCCGCCACCGGTGACGTCTACGGCATGACCGCGATCGACCTCGTCGACTTCCCGCTGGACGACAAGGCGATGGAGTCGCTCCCCCGGGCCCTGGTCACCCGGCACCGCGTCATCGGCATCGCCTTCGACGACGGTGAGCTGCTGGTCGCCGTCACCGACCCCGACGACGTCATGGCGCTGGACGACGTCCGGGCCTCGAGCGCGATGCCGGTCCGCCCGGTGGTCGTGGCGCGGACCGAGCTGGACAAGATCCTCGACCGCGTGCGGCGCGACGCCAGTGACCTCGGTGCACTCGCGGCCGACGCCGCCCACCGCGACACCTCGAACAACGTCGCCGACCTCGACGCCGCGGCCGACGACGCCCCTGTCATCCGGTACGTCAACTCGATGCTGGACCAGGCCATCCGCGCCGGCGCCTCCGACGTGCACATCGAACCCACGGAGACCGACCTGCGGGTCCGGTTCCGCATCGACGGCGTGCTGCACGAGATCGACACCGTGCCGCGCGGCGTCCAGTCCGAGCTGATCTCGCGGCTGAAGATCATGTCGGGCGTCGACATCACCGAGCGCCGGGTACCGCAGAACGGCCGCATGTCGGTGCAGCTCGGCGGCCGGGTGGTCGACCTCCGCGTGGCGACGCTGCCGACGGTCTGGGCCGAGAAGATCGTGCTGCGGGTACTCGACACCACCGGGGTGACCCTCCAGCTGGACGCGCTCGGGTTCAGCGACGACAACGCCACCCGGTTCGCGACCAGCTACCACAAGCCCCACGGCATGGTGCTGGTCACCGGGCCGACGGGTTCGGGCAAGTCGACGACGCTCTACGCCACCCTGCAGGCCATCAAGAGCCCGACGATCAACATCATCACCGTCGAGGACCCCGTCGAGTACCGCCTACCCGGCGTCAACCAGGTGCAGGTCAACCTCAAGGCCGGTCTGACGTTCGCGGCCGTGCTGCCGGCGATCCTGCGCTCGGACCCGGACGTCGTGCTGATCGGTGAGATCCGGGACCGCACGACGGCCCAGCTCGCCATCGAGGCCTCGCTGACCGGTCACCTCGTGCTCTCGACCCTGCACACCAACGACGCACCGAGCGCCGTGACCCGCCTGGTCGAGATGGGCATCGAGCCGTTCCTCGTGGGCTCGTCCCTGGACTGCGTGCTCGCCCAGCGGCTCGCCCGCAAGCTCTGCGACTGGTGCAAGGAGACCTACGTGCCGGCCGCGGCCGACCTCGACGCCGCCCGCTGGCCCGCGACCATGCCGCGGCCGGACCTGCTGTGGCGTCCCGTGGGCTGCCGCTCGTGTTCGCAGACCGGCTACCGCGGACGCATCGCGCTGCACGAGGTGATGCCGGTGAGCGAGGACATCGAGCGGCTCGCGGTGGAACGGTCCTCGGCCCACGACGTCAAGCGGACCGCGTTGGAGCAGGGCATGACCGAGCTGCGGGTCGACGGCCTGGCCAAGGCCGCCACCGGCCTGACCTCGCTCGCGGAGGTCCTGCGCGTCGCCGTGTGAAGTCACTGTTCGACCCGTTCGTCTCACGCCGTCCCGGCTTCCTGCCGGGGCGGCGTCCTGCTGCGCCGACGGGGACGAAACGGGCGCCACGCCGGTTCTCACAACCGATCCCGGATTTGCGCCAACCTTGAGGATCGGGGCGCGCCACGTGATCCGGCCACCGATGCGGCGTCGGACGGTCCCGGCCGGTGGCCGGTGTCTCGGCGATCGAGCGACTTCGCCGGGGCCGTCAAACCACGCGATCGTGACCGGCGAACCCGGACACACCCGGACAGGACGACCGCCAGATCGCGGTCGCGATCGGCCGGAAACCCTGTCATCGCAGCGCACCGAGGTTCTTGAGCTTCCAGGGATGACGCTGACTTCACGCTGAGCAAACACGTCGTCGGGTCGATCGTTTCCCGGCGAGAGGATTGCTCAAGCGCGAAGTCTGCGTTAGCTTTCCCTTCGACAGGAAGTGAGTTTCGGGTTAACTCCTGACTCCGAGAGGAGCCGGGCGACAACAGGACTCACACGCCGATCACCTCCCTCTCCCGTTCACCCCTCCCGAGGAGTTCCCGTGGAACGTCGGACCTCGATCGCCGACCACGTGCTGCCGCGTGTGCCGCGCGCCGCAGCGGTCGCCCCGCCGGTGGTGCCGTCCTTCGACGAACTCTGGCCGCACGACGACACGGCGTTCGTCGCCCCCACCCGTCGCCCGGCCGCCGCTCGACCCGTCGCCGACGAGTTCGACGCCCCGGCCTCCGAGGTGACCGACGTCGACGACACCGTCACCGTGACCACCGCGGTCGCGGCGGACACCGCGACCCCGGAGTACAC
>CAXUNA010000446.1:0-3821 GCA_964252095.1 uncultured Jatrophihabitans sp.
CGGCCCATCCCTACACGCAGGCGCTGCTCGCCGCCGTCCCGCACCTCGGGGGCGCGGCGAGGGCCCGGTCGGCCAGGTCGGCGGGGGTCGGCGTGACGTCGTCCACGCGGTGAATCTAGGTGCCGACGCCGACGGATACGCTCGGCGGCGTCATGACGAGCTTCGACGCGCTGTTCGCCCAGCTGTCCGACCGTGCCCGCGCGCGGCCGGCGGGGTCGGGCACGGTGGCCGCGCTCGACGCCGGTGTCCACGGCATCGGCAAGAAGCTGGTCGAGGAGGCGGCCGAGACCTGGATGGCCGCCGAGCACGAGGACACCGAACGCACCGCGGAGGAGCTCTCGCAGCTGCTCTACTGGGCCCAGGTCCTCATGCTCGCCAAGGGACTCACTCTCGAGGACGTGTACCGATTCCTGTGAGCACCGCTGACACCGTCGACCCGGTCCGGATCGCGGTCCCGAACAAGGGCACGCTCGCGGAACCCGCCGCGCAGATGCTCGCCGAGGCGGGCTACCGCCAGCGACGCGACGCCAAGGAGCTCGTCCTCGTCGACGAGGAGAACAACGCCGAGCTGTTCTTCCTGCGCCCCCGCGACATCGCGGTGTACGTCGGGTCCGGCCGCCTCGACGTCGGCATCACCGGGCTGGACCTGCTGCTCGACTCCGGCGCCGACGCCGAGCCGATGCTCGAGCTGGGCTTCGGCCGGTCCACGTTCCGTTTCGCCGGCCCCACCGGCCGGTTCTCCGATTCCGGCCAGCTGGCCGGCACCCGGATCGCCACGGCGTACCCCGGTGTGGTCGAGCGCCACCTGCGCGAGCACGGGGTCGACGCCGAGGTCATCCGCCTCGACGGCGCGGTGGAGACCGCCGTGCGCCTCGGTGTCGCCGACGCCATCGCCGACGTCGTCGAGACCGGCACCACGCTGCGCAACAGCGGGCTCGAGGTGTTCGGCGAACCGTTGCTCTCCAGCCAGGCGGTGCTGATCGGCCGCGGCGGGGCCCGGGCCGGGCAGCTGCTGCGCCGGCTGCAGGGCGTGATCATCGCCCGGCAGTGGGTGCTCATGGACTACGACATCCCGA
This sequence comes from uncultured Jatrophihabitans sp., assembly GCA_964252095.1. Lineage (GTDB taxonomy): Bacteria > Actinomycetota > Actinomycetes > Mycobacteriales > Jatrophihabitantaceae > CAXUNA01. The sequence continues at coordinate 1,077 of CAXUNA010000446.1, forward strand.
CCGAACTGCTCGAGAAGGCGGTGGCGATCACCCCCGGCTTCGAGTCGCCGACCGTGTCGCAGCTGCACGATCCCGCGTGGTCGGCCGTGCGGGCCATGGTCCGGCGGCCCGACACCAACCGGGTGATGGACGAGCTCTGGGGCGTCGGTGCCCGGGCCATCTTCGTGACGAGGATCGACGCATGCCGGCTCTAGGCCAGGACCGCGACTACGGCCTCGGCGCGCCGCCGCTCGACCCCGGGACCGTCGTGCGGTCACGGCCGGTCGTCGTCACCCGGGCGGCGGTGGTGGCGGCCGTCGCCGTGCTGGTGCTGTTCGTGGTGATCGCCCTGGTCATGACCACCAGCGAGAGCGCGGGCGCGCCCTTCACCTCGGCCGACCAGATCGCGACGGGCGTGGTCGGGCTGCTCGCCGCCGCCGGCATCCTGCTGCTCACCCAGCCCCGGCTGGTCGCCGACCGGCACGGCCTGCGGACCAAGGCGTGGGCCGGTCGCTACCGCTTCATCCCGTGGGACCTGGTGGTCGACGTGCGGTTCCCGTCGACGGCCCGCTTCGCACGGGTGCTGCTGCCGGGCGAGGAGTACCTGTCGCTCTACGCCGTGCACCGCTGGGACGGGGAGCGGGCGGTCGTGACGATGGACCGGCTGCGGGCCCTCCAGGACCGGGTGCGCGCCGAGCGCACGGGCGTCGACCCGCGCTAGGAGCGGGACTCGCCCGGGCCCTGACCCGGTGCGTCGGGGAACGGTGACGCCTCCCGGAACGCCGCCTGCAGTGACCGCAGGCCGTCGCGCAGCGGCTGCCGGTGCATCCCGAGGTTCGCCTGCGACGCCGTGAGCAGGCCCGCGAGCGCCTCGATCAGGCGTCGGGCCTCGTCGAGGTCGAGGCGCGCCGCGGCCCCCGTGTCGGCGCCGAGGCCGAGCTTCTCGGCGGCCCCGCTCATGAGCATCACGGCGGCCCGGGTGATGATCTCGACCGCGGGGATGTCGCCGAGGTCGCGTGCGGCGGGGCCGTCCGAGAGGTCGGGGTCGCCCGCCGGATCCGCCGGCGCGGCCGGTGGGGTGCTCATGCCTGCTACCCTCGCAGGTGACCAGACCACCGGTCCCTGTGGGGTTGCCCGCCGGGTGTCGGAGGTCGGCAAGCGGAGACCGTCGAGGTCACCCACCCGAGCGCCAGGGCACCACGGGCGTCGGGTCCGGTCGAGCGGCGCAGCGCGCCGTGTCCGTCGCACCGTGACGGGCACAGGCAGCGCGGTGCCCGCTCACCCTCCTCGGCCCCGCGCGCCACGTCGCAGCGGGGCCTTCGTCGTCCCGGGTGGTTCCCGCCGGGAACGCCCGCGGTCCGCCGGTGGTTCCGTCACAACGGCACGGGCCCGCCCGTGCCTGCAGATCTCTCACCACCCCACGACGTTCCGACCCCAGACCGTCCCGTCACACCAGGAGGCCCCATCAGCTCCGAACCGAGGATCAACGACCGCATCAGGGTCCCGGAGGTCCGCCTCGTCGGACCCGAGGGCGAGCAGGTCGGCATCGTGCCGATCGGCAAGGCCCTCGAACTGGCCGCCGAGTCCGATCTCGACCTCGTCGAGGTCGCGCCCATGGCGCGTCCGCCCGTCTGCAAGCTCATGGACTACGGCAAGTACAAGTACGAGGCCGCCCAGAAGGCTCGCGAGGCACGGCGCAACCAGGCCCTGACCGTCGTCAAGGAGATGAAGCTCCGGCCCAAGATCGACCCGCACGACTACGAGACCAAGAAGGGTCACGTCGAGCGGTTCCTCAAGGCCGGGGACAAGGTCAAGATCACCATCATGTTCCGCGGACGCGAGCAGTCCCGCCCCGAGCTGGGGTACCGGCTGCTGCAGCGGCTCGCGCAGGACATCGGTGAGCTCGGCTTCGTCGAGGCTTCACCCAAGCAGGACGGCCGGAACATGACCATGGTCGTGGCCCCGCACCGCGCGGGTCAGCCCAGCCGCACCAAGCCCGAGTCCGCCAGCGCCTGAGCGCGGGGCCCGTACCGCCCGCGTCGTCCCCGGACGTCGGGGTCGACGTCCGGGGCGGCACGAACCCAGGAAGTCGAGTCCACAACGCATGCCCAAGAACAAGACGCACTCCGGCGCGAAGAAGCGCTTCAAGGTCACCGGTAGCGGCAAGCTGATGTTCGAGCGGGCCGGCAAGCGCCACCTGTTGGAGCGCAAGTCGTCGCGCCAGAAGCGCCGCATGACCGGCGAGCAGCAGGTCGCCCCGGCCGACACCGGCCGCGTCGAGCGCCTGCTCGGGCGCTGACCCGCTCTCCCCAGAACCAGGCCAACTCCGCCACCCGACCGGATCTGTACCGGGCGACACCTCGCCCACCCGGTCCCGACGCAAGGAACTGATCACACGTGGCACGCGTGAAGCGGGCAGTCAATGCCCAGAAGAAGCGCCGTTCGGCCCTCGAGGCGGCCCAGGGGTACCGCGGGCAGCGCTCGCGGCTCTACCGCAAGGCCAAGGAGCAGCTGCTCCACTCCAGCACCTACGCCTACCGTGACCGCCGCGCCCGCAAGGGCGACTTCCGGCAGTTGTGGATCACCCGCATCAACGCGGCGGCGCGGCTGAACGGCATGACCTACAACCGGTTCATCCAGGGCCTCAAGCTCGCCGGCATCACCGCGGACCGCAAGGTCCTCGCCGAGATGGCCGTCCACGACGAGGCCGCGTTCGCGGCGCTCGTCGAGGTCGCCCGCGCGGCCGTGGCCGCCGAGGGCACCGGC
>CAXUNA010000447.1:0-3820 GCA_964252095.1 uncultured Jatrophihabitans sp.
GCCGGGGGTCGTCCCCGGTCAGGCGTTCGGGATGCCGTGACACGGCGACCACCTCGAGGCCGCGCGCGAGCGCCTGGGCGACGACCTCGCGACCGAGCGCGCCCGAGGCGCCGAGAACGGTGAGCGTCATGGGTCGACGGTGGCGGTGCGGTGGCCGCGGATCAAGACCCCCGTCGCGACTGTTCCCCTTCGGTCAGAGCTTGACGGGGTACACGGGTTCGGGCGGGGCGATCGCGATGCGGTGCTCCACGAAGATGCCGTGCCAGAGCAGGAAGACCAGGACCGTCCAGATCTTGCGGGACAGGTCGACGGGACCGGCCCGGTGGGCGTCGAGCAGTCGCTGGGCGGCGGCGAGGTCGACCAGCTCGCCCGCGCCGGAGTCGGCGATGATCGCCTTCGCCCAGTCGTACAGCTCGTCCTTGAGCCAGTGCCGGGTCGGGACGGGGAAGCCGAGCTTCGGCCGGTTCAGCACGTGCGCGGGGACGATGCCCTCCAGCGCGCGGCGCAGGGCGTACTTGGTCGTCTCCTTGGTGAGCCGCTCGGACGTCGGGATGTGGCTCGCGACCTCGAAGACCTCGGTGTCGAGGAACGGCACGCGCAGTTCGAGGGAGTTGGCCATCGTCATCTTGTCGGCCTTGACGAGGATGTCGCCGCGCAACCAGGTGAACAGGTCGACGTACTGCATGCGCGTGGAGCCGTCGAGGTGTTCCGTTGCGGCGTACAACGATCGGGTGACGTCGGTGTGGGAGACGTCGGGGCGGAACTGCTTGTAGAGGCCGAGGCTCGCGAGCTCGTCGTTGCGGAAGATGCGGGCGTTGCCGTAGTAGCGCTCCTCGAGCGAGATCGCGCCACGACGTAGGAGGTCCTTGCCGCGCAGGCCGTCGGGGAGCCGGGTCGAGACCGCACCGAGCCCGCGTCGCAGCGGCTTCGGCAGCGCGTCGAAGGGCTTGAGCGACAACGGTTCCTTGTAGATCGTGTAGCCACCGAACAGCTCGTCGGCGCCCTCGCCGGAGAGCACGACCTTGACGTGTTTGCGGGCCTCGCGGGCGATGAAGTACAGCGGCACCAGGGCGGGGTCCGCCACCGGGTCGTCGAGGTACCAGACGATGAGCGGCAGAGTGTCCATGAACTCCTGCGGCCCGACGACCTTGGTGATGTGCTCGACCCCGATCGCCGCGGCCGACTCGGCGGCGACGTCGATCTCGGAGAAGCCCTCGCGTCCGAAGCCGGTGGTGAAGGTGAGCAGCTTCGGGTTGTGCCGTTTCGCGAGCGCCGCGATGGCGGTGGAGTCGATGCCGCCGGAGAGGAACGCCCCGACCGTGACGTCGGCACGCATGTGCTTGGCGACGGAGTCCTCGAGCGCTTCGGCGATCTCGCGGTAGAGCTTCTCGGCGTCGTCGACCGGCCGCGCGGGGAAGTCGGGGTGGAAGTACCGGTGGTAGGTCGGCGCCTCGCCCGGCCGGATCGTGAACCAGGTGCCGGACTCGACGCGGCGGATCGCGCGGTGCAGCGTCGCGGGCTCGGGGACGTACTGCAGCGTCAGGTAGTGCTGGAGCGCGGTGGTGTCGAGGCTCTGGTCGCCCTCGACGTCGGCCGGCTCCGCGACGGTCAGCAGACTCTTCTTCTCGCTGGCGAAGAAGGTGCCGCGGTGGTCGGCGTACGTGAACAGCGGCTTGATGCCGAACCAGTCGCGGGCGCCGAACACGACGCGCTCCTGGCTGTCCCAGATGAAGAAGGCGAACATGCCGCGCAGCTCGCGGACGCACTTCGGTCCGAGATGGTGGTAGGCCGCGACGATCGTCTCGGTGTCTCCCTCGGTGGTGAAGGTGGCACCGAACTCGGCGGTGAGGCGCTCGCGCAGTTCGAGGTAGTTGTAGATCTCGCCGTTGAAGATGATCTGGTAGCGGCCGTCGAGGTAGGGCATCGGCTGGTGGCTGTGGTCGATGTCGATGATCGACAGCCGACGGAAGCCGATGACGACGTCGTCGTCCGCCCAGACCCCGCCCTCGTCGGGCCCGCGGTGACGCATGCAGGCGATGGAGTCCCCGATGACGCCCTCGACGTCGTGGGCGTTGCCGTCAGCTGCCAGGAACCCGATCAGACCGCACACGTCGACCAGTATCCCGAGCCCGCCGTGGGGGCCGTCCGTGGGCGCGCCGCAGGTCACGAATCGGGATGCGTCGGGGTGCCCGGCGAGGCAGCGTCACAGCGGTCGGTTAGGCTCCGGATGTGCGTCAGATGCCTGGTTCGGACCGCCCGTCGGCGGCGTCCGCACGGCCCCGTTCGCGTCGCCGTCGGGTCATGGGATTCGCCGGGCTCGCCGTGCTGGCCCTCGTCACCCTGACCGGCTGCAGCACCGCCGACTTCGAGTCGAAGTTCCGCTTCGGCTGGCCGACCGGCGTGACCGAGCAGGCGACCAAGATGCGGGTCCTGTGGACCTGGTCCGGGCTCACCGCACTGGCGGTCGGCGTGGTGGTGTGGGGCCTGATCTTCTGGTGCTGCATCGTCTACCGCCGCCGCAAGGGCACGCCGCCCGAGGAGCTGCCGCGCCAGACGAAGTACAACCTGCCGATCGAGTGGGTCTACACGATCGTCCCGTTCTTCCTGGTGATCGGGCTGTTCTTCTACACGGTGCGCACCCAGAACTTCGTCAACGAGGAGTCGGCCAACCCCGACTGCACGGTGCAGGTCGACGCGTTCAAGTGGAACTGGCAGTTCCAGTACCTCGCCTGCGGCGACACGAAGTCGAACTTCAACGGCACCGAGGTCCCGGTCAACACCGTGGGAACGTCGTCCGAGGTGCCGATCCTGCTGGTCCCGGTGAACAAGAAGGTCAAGATCGTCGAGCACAGCTACGACGTCATCCACTCCTTCTGGGTCCCCGAGTTCCTGTTCAAGCGTGACGTCATCCCGCACGGGACGAGCGACACCAGCAAGGACAACACCTTCCAGTTCACCGCGACCAAGGAAGGCAGCTACGTCGGCCGGTGCGCCGAGCTGTGCGGCACCTACCACTCGCAGATGAACTTCGAGGTCCGCGTCGTCCCGGAGAACGTCTACTCCGCGTACCTCGCCAAGCTGGCGCAGCTCGGCCCGGACGACTCCGCCCGCCAGTCCGAGGCCCTCACGGCGGTCGGCCTCGCGCCGTACTCGACCACGACCCACCCGTTCAACACCGACCGCACCACGCGCCAGGCGTCCGGCACCCAGGTCGATGCCGCCGGCTCGCCCGGAGGGAGTTGAGCCGTGAAGCTCGAGAACCGGATGTTCCTCGGTATCGCCGTCTTCTGCTGGCTGGCCGCGGCCGCGTACGCGTCCTGGACGCACGTCGCCGACGGTGACGTCGAGTGGGTCGGCGTCACCTCGCTGGTGCTGTCCGGCGGCCTCATGGGCCTCACCGGTGGGTTCTTCTGGTTCGTCTCGCGACGCATCGATCCCCGTCCCGAGGACCGCGCCGACGCCGAGATCGCCGAGGGTGCGGGGGAGCTGGGCTTCTTCAGCCCGGGCTCGTACTGGCCCGTCGGCATCGCGGCCGCTGCCACCGTCACCGGCCTCGCGCTGGCCTTCGTCGAGGTCTGGCTGATCATCACCGGCGTCGTGCTGATCCTGTTCGCCGTCGGCGGCCTGCTGTTCGAGTACTACATCGGCGGTCGCAAGGCGGCCACGAGCGGCGTCACGAACCACGGCGCCTGACCCTCCCCGCTCCACCCGCCGTCCCCGGCCGCTCGCCCGAGCGCACCGGGGATGTCGTGTGGGTCGGTCGGGGGATCGGTCGCGCCTGCTCGTCGCCGGCCGGCGTCAGCGAGCGATCGGTGGCGAC
>CAXUNA010000448.1:0-3797 GCA_964252095.1 uncultured Jatrophihabitans sp.
GGCCGGGGACACCGGACCGGCGTTCCTCGCCGTCACGGCGCTCGGGTCGGTCGGGCACGAGCGGGCGAGGAGAATCGAACTCCCGTCAACAGTTTGGAAGACTGTGGCTCTACCATTGAGCTACGCCCGCGTGAGGGCGTGAACGCCCTGCGCGCAGGCAGTCTAACGGCCGCGCGCCAGCGCCTGGCGCGCCCACGGCTAGACTGACCCGTCGGTACGCGCCCGGGGTGTGGCGCAGTTTGGTAGCGCACTCGCTTTGGGAGCGAGGGGCCGTGGGTTCGAATCCCGCCACCCCGACTGCACCCGCACCATCCGCACCCACCAGATCCACCGACCAGTCGGTCCGCCACCGCCACGCGGTGCCGCGGGCCGCGCACTCCCCGGGCCGTGACCGGGGCGAGAAGGAGCCCGAACCCGTCGTGAAGAGCACCGTCGAGACCCTCAGCCCGACCCGGGTCAAGCTCGCCGTCGAGCTGCCGTTCGACGAGGTCGAGCCCAGCATCGCCGCCGCCGCCAAGAAGGTCGGTGCGCAGATCCGGGTGCCGGGCTTCCGGCCGGGCAAGGTGCCCGCCCGCGTCATCGAGCAGCGCGTCGGCCGCGCCAGCCTGCTCAACGAGGCGATCAACGACCTGCTGCCGGTCAAGTACGGCGAGGCGCTGCGGGAGAACGACGTCAAGGCGCTCGGCCAGCCCGACATCGAGGTCACCGAGCTCGACGACGGCAAGCTCCTGAGCTTCACCGCCGAGGTCGACGTCCGTCCGGAGCTCGAGGTCCCCGATCTCGCCGGGCTGGCCGTGAGCGTCGACGACGCCGAGGTCACCGACTCCGACGTCGACACCCAGCTCGACGACCTCCGGGCGCGCTTCGGCACGCTCGTCGGCGTCGACCGGCCGGTCGAGACCGGCGACTTCGTCGCGCTCGACCTCGTCGCGCGGGTCGGCGGCGAGGAGGTCGAGGGCGGCTCGGCCGACAACCTCTCCTACGAGGTCGGCTCCGGTGACCTCGTCGAGGGCCTCGACGACGCCGTGGTCGGCAAGTCCGAGGGCGACGACGCCACCTTCAGCACCACCCTGCGCAACGGCGACCACGCGGGCGAGGACGCCGAGGTGACCGTCACCCTCAAGTCGGTGAAGATCCGCGAGCTGCCCGACGTCGACGACGAGTTCGCCGGCATGGCGAGCGAGTTCGACACCGTCGACGAGCTCAAGGACGACATCCGCACCCGGCTCGGCCGCGTCCGACTGCTCGAGCAGGGCGCGCAGGCCCGCGACAAGGTGCTCGAGCACCTGCTCGAGACCGTCGAGGTGCCGTTGCCCGAGTCCGCCGTGGCGGCCGACATCGAGTGGCGCAAGCACGAGGTCATCCACGAGCTCGACCACGACGAGGACCGCCTCACCCAGCTGGTCGAGGCCGACGGCCAGACCCGTGAGGAGTGGGACCAGGAGCTGCGCGACGCCGCCGAGAAGTCGGTCAAGGCCCAGTTCATCCTCGACGCCATCGCCGACGGCAACGGCATCACCGTCGAGGACGCCGAGCTCACCGAGTACCTCATCCGGCAGGCGCGTCAGTACGACATGAGCCCGCAGCAGTTCGCGCAGACCCTCATGCAGAACGGCAACCTGCCGGCGGTCATGGCCGACGTGCGTCGCAACAAGGCGCTCGCGAGCGCGCTCGAGGCGGCCACGATCACCGACGCGTCCGGCAACACCGTCGACCTGTCGGCGCTCACGCCCACGGCCGCCGAGTTCGAGGAGGCCGACGCCACGTCCGGTCTGCAGACCGTCACGATCTCGGCGGGCGACGAGGACGACGACGAGCTCGACACCGACGCCGACCTCGACGAGGACGACGACGCCTGAGCGGATCCACGGCAGTCCCCGGTTTCGCCGACGGCGTGGTGGTCACGCCGTGAGCGAACCGGGGGTGCCGCGCCCGGCGGAACTGTCGGACCCGCCGCTAGGGTCGGAGACGTGACAGCATTCGACGCGCAGATGCGCGGGAACACGGCGATGAGCCTCGGCGACTCCGTCTACGACCGTCTGCTCCGGGAACGCATCGTGTTCCTCGGCCAGCAGGTCGACGACTCGATCGCCAACCAGATCTGCGCCCAGCTCCTGCTGCTGTCCGCGGAGGAGCCCGGCCGCGACATCAGCCTCTACATCAACAGCCCCGGCGGCTCCATCACGGCGGGCATGGCCATCTACGACACGATGGAGTTCATCGAGTGCGACGTCGCGACCTACGCGATGGGTCTCGCCGCCTCGATGGGGCAGTTCCTGCTCTCCGGCGGCGCCCGCGGCAAGCGGTTCGCCCTGCCGCACGCCCGGATCCTCATGCACCAGCCGTCCGCCGGGATCTACGGCACGGCCAGTGACATCAAGATCCAGGCCGAGCAGTACAACCTGACCAAGAAGGAGATGGCCGAGATCATCGCCGGCCACACCGGACGTACCCCGGAGCAGATCGCGGCCGACAGTGACCGCGACCGCTGGTTCACCGCGAAGGAAGCGCTGGACTACGGCTTCGTCGACCACATCGTCGCCCGCGCCAGCGAGCTGCCCGGCGGCGTCGCGCCGCCGGCCGAGTGACAAGAGGTATCGCCATGACTGACTACCGACCGGAGCTCGCTCCGCAGGCGCGTTACGTCCTGCCGTCGTTCGTCGAGCGGACGAACTACGGCATGAAGGAGTCGAACCCGTACAACAAGCTGTTCGAGGAGCGGGTCATCTTCCTGGCCGCCCCGATCGACGACGTCGTGGCGAACGACGTCATCGCGCAGCTGCTCGTGCTGGAGTCGACCGACCCCGACCGCGACATCCTCATCTACATCAACAGCCCCGGCGGCAGCTTCACGGCGCTGACGGCCATCTACGACACGATGCAGTACGTGCGTCCGGAGATCCAGACGTACTGCATGGGTCAGGCGGCCTCGGCCGCGGCGGTCATCCTCGCCGCGGGCACCAAGGGCAAGCGGTTCGCGCTCAACAACAGCCGGATCCTCATCCACCAGCCCTCGGGCGGCGTGGAGCAGGCCATGCAGGTCTCGGACCTCGACATCCAGGCCCACGAGATCATGCGCATGCGTGACCTCATGGAGAAGATCCTGTCCGACCACACCGGTCAGACGCTGGAGACGATCCACAACGACGTCGAGCGCGACAAGATCCTCACCGCCGACGCGGCGAAGGAGTACGGCATGGTCGACGAGGTCATCACCACCCGCAAGATCACGTCCTGAGACAGCGGTCGGTCGTGCTTGCGGGCGGGACCGGGGCCGCAAGATCGTGTCCTGAGACAGCGGTCGGTCGTGCTTGCGGGCGGGACCGGGGCCGCAAGATCACGTCCTGAGACAGCGGTCAGTCCTTGCTTGCGGGCGGGACCGGGGCCGCAAGATCAGGTCCTGAGACAGCGGTCAGTCCCTGCTTGCGGGCGGGACCGGGGCCGCAAGATCAGGTCCTGAGACAGCGGGCGGTCCTGCTCGCTCGCGGGCGGGACCGGGGCCGCGAGATCACGTCGCAGGACGTTCCCGGGTCCCGGCGGGTCGGTGCGAACGGTTGCGCCGCCACGCCGGGCCGGGCTTTCCACGGCGACGGGCGGCCTCGGAGCAGGTACCGTTCCGTCAACGTCCCCCCGACGCCTCCGGGCCAACACCCCTTCCGGCCGGATTCTGACCAGCAGGTGACGCAGAGGAGCGAACGCGGTGCCACGTGTGGGCGAGAGCGGTGACCTGCTCAAGTGCTCTTTCTGCGGGAAGAGCCAGAAGCAGGTCAAGAAGCTGATCGCGGGCCCCGGGGTCT
>CAXUNA010000449.1:0-3793 GCA_964252095.1 uncultured Jatrophihabitans sp.
CGCCACCACCTCGCCCGCGGCCCTCAACGTCACCGCGATCGCCCCGACGACCGCGACCTACCTCACGCTGTTCCCCGCGGGCGGCACGAGGCCGGTGGTGAGCAACCTCGACCCGGCCGCGGGCGAGGTGGTGGCGAACGCCGCGCAGGTGCCGCTCGGCAGCGGCCGGCGGTTCAGCGTCTTCAACGCGGGCGGGCGGGTCGACGTCGTCGCCGACCTCGAGGGCGTGTTCCTCGCCGGATTCACGCCTGCGAGCGGCGCATGGCGGGGCGTGCCTGGGTAGGCCTTCCGCATGGCAGACGTCAGCAAGGGCGACACGGTCAGTTGGAACACCTCACAGGGGAAGACCCACGGCACGGTGGTCGACACCCACCGCAAGCCGTTCACCTTCGACGGTCAGAAGTTCAATGCGAGCGACGACGAGCCCTATGTCGTCATCGAGTCGGACAAGAGCGGCAAGAAGGCGGCGCACAAGATCAGCTCGGTGACGAAGAAGAGCTGAGCCCTCAGTCGGCCGGGCCGGCGTCCTCGATCTCCTCCACGGGCATCGGGCGGCGACCGGCCGGCTGCAGCGGTTCGGGCGTGATCGGTTCGACGACGCTGATGGGGAGCGTCTGGCCCGCGCCGGTCTCCAACGTGACCTCGTCGCCCTGGTGCGTGATCGTCACCGACGTCGCGCCGTCGTTGAGGGCGTCCTCCAGCAGGTAGGTCGCGTGGTCGTGGTCGACGGTCACCCGTAGCCGGGCCCCCCGCCAGCGGACGGTGAACTTGATCTCCGCGACCCGGCTCGGCAGCTGTGGTCGGAACGAGAGCGCGCCGCCGTAGTCGCGCAGGCCGCCGAAACCCGCCACGAGCGCGATCCAGGCGCCGGCGAGCGAGGCGACGTGGACGCCGTCGCCGGTGTTGCGTTCGAGGTCGCGCAGGTCCATCAACGCGGCCTCGAGCGCGTAGGCGTGCGCGAGTTCGAGGTGGCCGACCTCGGCGGCCAGCACGGCCTGCGTGCACGCCGACAACGACGAGTCACGCACGGTGATCTGCTCGTAGTAGGCGAACGCCTTCGCCTTCTCCTCGAACGAGAACTGGTCGCCCGCCCAGTGCATCGCCAGCATGGTGTCGGCCTGCTTGACGACCTGCTTGCGGTAGATGTCGAAGTAGGTCGCGTGCAGCAGCAGCGGGTAGTGGCCGAGTTGCTCGGTGTGCTCGAAGTCCCAGACCTGTTTGTTGGTCGAGCCGAGGTCCTGCTGGTAGACGTCCTTGCGCTCGTCGAACGGCAGCACCCGGTGGGTCGCCGCGTGCTCCCAGCGCGCGACCTCGTCGTCGGTGACGTCGAGTTTCGCCGCCTCCGCGGGCCACAGCTTGACCCACTTCGCCGCGTGCTTGAAGTTGTGGGCGGCCATGAGGTTCGTGTAGATGTTGTCGTCCACGATGGCCGTGTACTCGTCCGGCCCGGTGACGCCGTGGATGTGGAATCCGCCGTCGTCGTCGACGAATCCGATCGAGTCGAGCAGGCGCGCGGTCTCCACCACGACCGGCAGCCCGTAGTCCTTCGCGAAGGTCTCGTCGTGCGTCCACTCGTACTGGCGGATGGTCGCGGCCGCGATGTCGGCGTCGATGTGGAACGCCGCCGTGCCCGCGGGCCAGTAGGCCGAGCACTCCTGGCCGCGGATCGTCCGCCACGGGAAGGCCGCGCCGCCGAGGTGCAGGGTCGCCGCACGTTCGCGCGCGTCGGGCAGGATCGAGTGCCGCCAGGCGAGCGCGTCGGCCGCCGCCCCCGGGTTGGTCGCGGTGAGCACCGGCAGGACGAACATCTCGGTGTCCCAGAACGAGTGGCCGTCGTACCCCGGCCCGGTGAGACCCTTGGCCGGGATGGCCCGGCGCTCGGCGCGGGCACCGGCCTGCAGCACGTGGTACATGCCGAACCGCACCGCCTGCTGGAGCGCGGGATCACCGTCGACGTGGACGTCGGCGCCGTCCCAGTACTCGTCGAGGTAGGCACGCTGTTCCGCGACCAACCCCTCCCAGCCGGTGTGGCGGACGGCGACCAGCGCCGCCTCGACCTGGTCGTACAACGCCGGGACCGAGCGCTGCGAGGACCAGCCGTAGGCGAGGTACTTCGTGATCCGGAGTCGTTCGCCCTTCTTGAGGTAGGTCCCGTAGGTCACCCGGGCGAAGTCGTCGGTCGCCTGCACCTCCCGGGTGGCGTGGTCCGGACCGGTGATCTCGTGGTCCATCGCCGCCGCCACGGTGAGGTCGCTCGCGGTCGTCTTGTGCAGCAGGATCGCGCGGAGGTCGCTGTGGTGGTGGGCGACGGCGCGCAACGGCTCCTTGAGCGCGGCGGCCACGCGCGGATCTTTCGACTGACGCGGCAGTTCCTCGTTCGTGACCAGCTCGGACTGCACCACGACCCGGGTGTCGTCGACCGCCTCGAGCTCCCAGTCGATGGCCGCGATGGCGCGCTGGGTGAACGAGACCAGCCGGGTCGTGCGCAAGCGGATGCGCTTGCCGGCGGGCGTCGCCCACTCGACGACCCGGCGCAGCACGCCCGCCCGCAGGTCGAAGATCCGTTCGTGGTGGATGAGGTCGCCGTACCGCAGGTCGAACGGTTCGTCGTCGACCAGCAGCCGGATGAGTTTGCCGTTGGTGACGTTGACGATCGTCTGGCCGGACTCGGGGTAGCCGTACCCCGCCTCGGCGTACGGCAGCGGCCGCAGCTCGAAGAAGGAGTTGAGGTAGGTGCCCGGCAGACCGTTCGGGTCACCCTCGTCGAGGTTGCCGCGCAGGCCGATGTGCCCGTTGGAGAGAGCGAACACCGATTCGGTCTGGGGCAGCGACGCGAGGTCGAGACCGAGCTCGCGCACCGCCCACGGTTCGACCGGGAAACGGGACTGGCGGATCACGTCGAGGTCCCCTCGTCGTCGAGCAGGTCGGAGAGATCGTCCACCACGACGTCGGCGCCGTGGGCCGAGAGGGCGTCGGCCTGGTCGACGCGGTTCACGCCGACCACGTAGCCGAAGTGCCCGGAGCGGCCGGCCTCGACACCGGCCAGGGCGTCCTCGAACACCACCGCCGCGCTCGCCGGGACCCCGAGCTGCCGGGCGCCCTCGAGGTAGGAGTCGGGCGCGGGCTTGCCGTTCAGGCCGAGCGACGTCACGACGTTGCCGTCGACCACCACCTCGACCTTGTCGCGCAGGCCGGTCACCCGCAGCACGTCCTCGGTGTTCTTGCTGGCCGAGACCACGGCCCGCCGCAGCCCGGCGGCCACCGCGGCGTCGAGATACCGCACCGAGCCCTCGTAGGTCTCCACGCCGTCGGTCTTGATCTTCTGCAGCAGCAGTTCGTTCTTGCGGTTGCCGATGCCGAAGATCGTGGGCTTGTCGGCGGGGTCGTCGACCTCGCCGCGGTCGGGGTGGATGTCACGGCTGGCGAGGAAGTCACGCACGCCGTCCTCACGCGGTTTGCCGTCGACGTAGGCGTTGTAGTCGGCCTGGCTGAAGGGCTTGTCGTCACCGTGGGTCTTCAGGACCTCGTCGAACGTCTGCTTCCAGGCGGCGAAGTGCACCTTCGCCGTCTGCGTCAGGACGCCGTCGAGGTCGAAGAGCAGGGCGGTCACGCCGTCGGGTAGTCCGAGCACGCAGATCAGCATGCCCCTCCGGTCGGTCGCCGTCCTGCCGGCGGGCCGACGGGTGTCACGCAACCTGGTGGGAAGGTGTCCCCGTGCGCATCCTGCTGCCCCCGAGCGAGGCGAAGACCGACGGCGGCAGGCGTGGTCCGGGGCGGGCCGCCGATCCCCGAC
>CAXUNA010000450.1:0-3778 GCA_964252095.1 uncultured Jatrophihabitans sp.
CACACGTCGACCAGCGCGGCCGTCAGTGCGACGCCGTCGGCGGTCAGGTCCAGCGGCTCCGGCGGCATCCGGCGACCGTAGCCAACCGGGCCCCGCCGCCCCACCCACTACCCTCGGAGCACGTGACGCACGCCGCCGAGGACGCCCCGGCCACCCCCGACGAGTCGAGCGAGCCCGGCCGGATCGCGAGCGGCTACGGCCTCGCCACCACCGCCGACGGCGTCACCCTCGACACCTGGTTCCCCCGGCCGCAGCTCGGCCCGATCGACGACACCGACGTCGAGGTGTCGGCAGCGGTCCGGTTGCTGACGCCGCTGACCGGTCAGGACATGAACCGGAACGTGCGCCTCGACGTCGTCCGGGTCGAGATCGACCTCGACGCCGCCCCCGCCAACACCTCCGACGCCTACCTCCGGCTGCACCTGCTGTCGCACCGGTTGGTCCAGCCGAACGACCTCGACCTCTCGGGCATCTTCGCGGTGCTGCCCAACGTCGTCTGGACCACCGCGGGGCCGTGCCCGGTCGAGGGCTTCGAGGCCATGCGGGCGCTCTGGCGCCGCACCGGTGCCGCGCCCGAGGTGCTCGGCATCGACAAGTTCCCGCGGATGCTCGACTACGTCGTGCCGTCCGGCGTCCGGGTCGCCGACGCCTCCCGGGTGCGGCTCGGCGCCCACCTCGCGGAGGGCACCACCGTCATGCACGAGGGGTTCGTCAACTACAACGCCGGCACCCTCGGCGCGTCGATGGTCGAGGGTCGGATCTCCGCGGGTGTCGTGGTCGACGAGGGTTCGGACATCGGCGGCGGGGCCTCGATCATGGGGACGTTGTCCGGCGGCGGCACCCAGCGGGTGCGCATCGGCAAGGGCTGCCTGCTCGGCGCGAACGCGGGCCTCGGCATCAGCCTCGGCGACAACTGCGTCGTCGAGGCCGGCACCTACATCACCGCGGGCTCGAAGGTGACCTTGCCCGACGGCCGGGTGGTCAAGGCGGTCGAGCTGTCCGGCGGGGACAACCTGCTGTTCATCCGCAACAGCGTCAGCGGCGCCCTCGAGGTCCGCGACCGCGTGGGGCAGGGCATCGCGCTCAACGACGCCCTGCACGCGCACAACTGACCGGCATCCGCGCGTCGGCCCCTGGCATGCACAGCTGCACCCGGCAGACTCCGTCCCGATGAGCGTCGCACCCCCAGCCGCCCCGCCCCGGCCGTCGCCCCGGCGGGGACGCCGCCACCCGGTCCGGCTGGCCGTCGTGCTCGGCGCGGTCGTGGTGCTGGTCGCCGTCGCGGTGGTCGGGATCAGGACCTGGTGGTCGAACGGCACGTTCGTCGCGGCCATCGACCCCGGCTGCAGCGCGGGCGGTTTCGACGTCTCGACCGACCAGGCGGCGGTCGCCTCGCAACTGGTGGCGGTGGTCGTCACCCGCGGCCTCCCGGCGCGCGCCTCGACACTGCTCATCACCGCGGGCATCCAGGAGAGCAAACTGCGCAACATCCCAGCCGGCAGCGGCGACCGCGACTCGGTCGGCGTGCTGCAGCAGCGGCCGTCGCAGGGATGGGGCACCGCGGCCGAACTCTCGGACCCGACGTTCGCCGCCGGTGCGTTCCTCGACGCCGTGGTGAAGGTGCCGGCGTGGGACACCGAGCCCGCGGCCGACGTCATCCAGGCCGTGCAGATCTCGGCCGACGGCAGCCTCTACGCCGAGCACGAGCCCGAGGGCAAGGCGCTCGCCGACGCGCTCGACGGCACCACCCCGGCCGGGCTGACCTGCCGGTTCGTCCCGCCGACCCAGGTGGCGTCGGCGCAGACCGTGGCCGCGCAGGTGCTCGCGGCGTTGCCGGTCGACCAGCCGCAGGTCGCGGGCGGCCGGGTCACGGTGCCGGGCGCCGGCTGGACCACCGCGGCCTGGTTCGTCGCCAACGCCGACCGGCTCGGGATCGATCGCGTCGATGCGCCCGGACGGACCTGGACGCGCGCCGACGGGTGGAGCGGGACGGCGACCGGTCAGCCGACCGGTGTGACGGCCACGCTCGCGACCGTCTGAGTCGACGACCTACTCGTCGTGTTCCTGCGGCGGGAGCGCGGCGATGAGCGCGGCGTCCTTCGCGGTGGCGCCGACCTTGGCCGCGCCGCCGGGCGAGCCGAGCTCGTCGAAGAACTCGACGTTGGCCTGGGTGTAGTCGCGCCACTTGTCGGGCAGGTCGTCCTCGTAGAAGATCGCCTCGACCGGGCAGACCGGCTCGCAGGCACCGCAGTCGACGCACTCGTCGGGCTGGATGTAGAGCATCCGGTCGCCCTCGTAGATGCAGTCGACGGGGCATTCCTCGATACAGGCCTTGTCCTTGAGGTCGACACACGGCTCGGCGATCACGTACGTCACGTTCGGCTCATCCTCCTGGACATGGCGGCCGGTGCTGGTCGTTCGGCTCGTGGCGACGGTACCGGTCGAGCGGGCCCACGCACCCGATCAGGGTGACCTAACCGGCAGCGGAACGCCCGCCTAGGCTGACACCCGTGCCGGTCGCTGTCGATCCCCGCTGGCTCGGCCGTCGGGTCGTGCTGCGCCGTCCCGTTCCCGCCGGGCATCTCGCCGACGCCCTCGGCGACCTCGTCGCCCTCGATCCCGACCACGCGGTGGTCGAGACCAGCGCGGGCCGCACGCCCGTCACGCTGGCCGACGTCGTCGCGGCACGGGTCGTCGAACCCGCCACGCCCGACCAGCTCGCCCTCGAACTGGTCGCGGCACAGGGCTGGCGGGCGCGCGAGACCGCCTGGTCGCCCGACGGCTGGCTGCTGCGCGCCGACGGTGGGGTGACGCGCCGCGCCAACTCCGCCCTCGCACTGCGCACCCCGAAGCGGCCGCTGCGCGAGGCGGTCGAGGAGACCCGCGCCTGGTACGCCGAGCGCGACCTGCCGCTGGTCATCGCCCTGCCGCTGCCCGCGAGGTCACTGCTCGACGGTGGCCTGGAGGAGTACTGCGGCCTGGCCGGCGACGTCGCGCTGGACACCCACGTGCTCGTCGCCCGCCTCGACACCCTGCTCGCGCGGAACGAGCCGGGCGAGATCGCGGTCCGGCTCGGGCACGAGACCGGACCCGACTGGCGCGCGGTGCACGCGGCCGAGTACGCGGACGACGACGCCATGACCGGCCTGCTGTCCCGGCACGACGACGTCGTGTTCGCGTCCGTGTACTCCGGCGACGAGGTCGTCGCGATCGGACGCGCCGTGGTCGACGCCGCCGTCCCCGGGCGCGACGGCTCGCCCGGCGACCGCTGGCTCGGCATCACCGGCCTCGCGGTCGCCCCCGACATCCGGCGCCGTGGCCTCGCCCGGGCGGTGCTGCGCGCGCTGTGGGAGTGGGGGGTCACGCAGGGCGCCACCCGCAGTTACCTGCAGGTGGCCTCGGGCAACCAGGCCGCGATCCGGCTCTACCTCAGCGCGGGGTACTGGCACCACCACGACTACCGCTACCGCTCCGACCCGGCCGGCTAGGACTCGAGCGGTGCGACCTCAGCGGACGCGGACGGCCGTCACCGCGCCGGCGAGCACCGCGCCCAGCAGGGTCGCGTAGCTGATCGCGGTCTGGGCGTCCGAGCCGCCCGCGAGCAGCACGTCGCCACCCGGCGCGAGGGTCAGCGCCCAGCCGGCGACGAAGAACACCAGCACCGGCACCGCGGCCCCCCCCCGCGCCCGGGTGAGCCGGAAGCCCAGGACCGGCCGCGCGATGTTGAACGCCACCCCGACGACCCCGGCGAACGGCCCCAGCGTCGCCCCGCTGCGGG
>CAXUNA010000451.1:0-3774 GCA_964252095.1 uncultured Jatrophihabitans sp.
GTACCAGGCCGCCCGTTCGGTGGGGGTGGCGTCGCCGCGCAGTGCCGCGGCCGCCGTCCCCGCGCCGATCGCGATGTCGCGGGCGGCCGTCATCCGGGCCAGCCAGTCGGCCGAGACGCTCGTCGCGGGGTCGAGACCCGCGACCCGGACCGAGAGCACGGGGGCCTTCCAGAAGACCAGGCCGAGGGCGATGCGGCCCGCTCCCAGGCCCGCGCCGAGCCGTTGCCACAACCGGTCGTCGGCGATCACGTCGTGCGCGTCCACTCGGACCTTCCTCACACCGGTGAACCGGGCTCGGGGGAATCCGCCGCCCGGCTCCCTCGTTGGGAACAGTGACACAGCAGGGAACCCGGAGGCCGACCGGCCTCTCGTGACCGCACCGTCTCCGTCCGCCGCCTGAGAGAACAGGCAGCGCGGGAGTCGGAACGGAACCGGAACGGCCCTGCACCCCGGATCATCGGTATCCGGTTCGGATGTGTGATCGCAGGAGGTGCCCCAGATGGCAGACCGTTCATTGCGTGGCTCACGCCTCGGCTCGACCAGCTTCGAGACCGAGTACGGCGCGGAGCCCGCCCCCCGGGTGTTCGCGGAGTACCGCTGCCCCCGCGGCCACGAGTTCCGCATCCCGCTGTCCAACGACGCCGAGATCCCCTCGACGTGGGAGTGCAAGGTCGACAGTCAGGCGGCTGAGCTCGTCGACGGCCCCGCGCCCGAGGCGAAGAAGACCAAGCCCCCGCGCACCCACTGGGACATGCTGCTCGAGCGCCGCTCCGTCCCGGAGCTCGAGGAGGTCCTGGCCGAGCGCCTCGACGTCCTGCGCGCCCGCCGCGGGATCACCAAGTCCGCCTGACGCACCACACCGCTCTCCGAGCCCGTACGCCTCCTCGAGGTGTGCGGGCTCGCGGCGTCTCCGGGCCCCGCGAGTGGGCACCTCCACCCCCGAGTGGTCGGTTTTTCCTGACCACTCACAGGTGGAGGTGACCACTCGGCAGATCCGGGGTCGGGGGCTCAGCCTCCCTTGCGGCCGGTCAGCGACCTGAGCTGGTCGAGGCGGTGCCGCACGCCCCACATCGTCACCTTGAGGTAGGCCTCGCGGACGATCGAGCCGCTCATCTTCGACGTCCCGAACTGCCGTTCCTGGAACCGGATCGGCACCTCGCGGACGAGGAACCCGGCCTGCACCGCCCGCCAGGCGAGGTCGACCTGGAAGCAGTACCCCTCCGACGCGGTGGCGCCGTAGTCGATGGTCTCCAGCACCTGCCGGCGGTAGGCCCGGTAGCCGCCGGTGATGTCGCGGACGTGCACGCCGAGGGCGATGCGGGTGTAGAGGTTGCCGCCCCGCGACAGCGCCTCGCGACTCTTCGGCCAGTCCACCACCGAGCCACCGGGCACCCACCGCGAGCCGAGCACCAGATCGGCGTGGTCGGGGGTGTCGAGCCGGGCCAGCAGCGACGGCAGCTGCTCGGGCGCGTGCGAGCCGTCGGCGTCCATCTCGACCAGGACGTCGTAACCCTGCTCGAGTCCCCAGGTGAACCCGGCGATGTACGCGGCCCCGAGCCCGGCCTTCGCGGTGCGGTGCAGGACGTGCACGTGGTCGTCGGCGGCGGCGAGGCCGTCGGCGAGGTCTCCGGTGCCGTCCGGGCTGCCGTCGTCGACCACCAGCACGTGCAGGGCCGGGTCGACGGCGCGGACCCGGCCGACGATCGACGTCACGTTCTCGGCCTCGTTGTAGGTCGGGACGATGACGAGCGTGCGACGGGCTGCGGCCGGGTCGGCTGCGGTCACTGCGGAACTCCTGTCGTGGCCTTCGGGCCGACGGGACCGGCCTGGCCGGTCGGGGCGGGGTGCGGCGCCGGGTCGGACGGCGGCGCACCGGGGTCGCCCGATCCTGCCGTGAGCGGTCCGCGGCCACGACGCCGGGCCAAGCCGATTGCCAGCCACACGACGAGCGCGGCCGCCGTCATGAGCCACTCCGGCCAGGCGCCGACCCGCATCGCGGGCGTCAGCGACGTGTGCAGCTCGACCGACGAGACCAGCACCGCGCGGGTGAACAGCGCGCCCGAGCGGGCGTCGACGTGACCGGTGCTGTCGATGACCGCGCTGACCCCGCTGGTCGACACCGCGAGGACCGTCCGGCCGGTCTCGACGGCGCGCAGCCGGCTCATGGCGAGCTGCTGGTACGTCTCGGCGGTATGGCCGAAGGTGGCGTTGTTGGTCTGCACGACGACCAGTTGCGCGCCGGCCACCACCGACGAGCGGACGAGGCCGTCGTAGGCGACCTCGAAGCAGATGTTGTCGCCGATCGGGAACGGCCCGCCGGTGACCAGGCCGTTGCCGGAGCCCGCCACCATGTCCCGCTGGACCAGGTCGACCTTGTCGCTGACCTTCCGGGCGAGCGAGCGCAGCGGGATGTACTCGGCGAACGGCACCGGGTGACGCTTGGTGTACGTGGCGCCGGGGCCGCCGGGCGAGGTCGCGGTGCGGGGTGCCCAGAGGATCGACGTGTTCGAGATGTGGGTGGGCCCCGGGCCGTCGAGGATCGCCCCGACGAGGATCGGCGCCCTGACGGCGTCGGCCGCCGCCTGGATCGATGTCGCCGCCTGGCCGTCGGCGTAGGGGTCCACGTCGGAGGCGTTCTCCGGCCAGACGACGAGGTCCGGCTGCGGCTCGCTGCCGTCCTGCACCCGCGCGGCGAGGTCGAGCGTGGCCTGCACGTGGTTGTCGAGCACCTCGCGGGCACGGTCCTCGATCTCCAGCCCGGCCTTCTGCACGTTGCCCTGCACGACCGCGACCACCGTCTGCCGCCCCTGCGCCGCCGCGGCGGGCGTGAACACCGGCGTCAGCAGCAGCCCGAGCACCGGCACGGCGACGAGCACCGCGACCGGGCGTAGCACCGCGAGCACCGACCGCGGGCGTCGGACGAGCACGATCACCGCACCGGCGAGTCCGCCACCGGCGGCGGCCACCGCGAAGCTGGTCAGGGGTGCGCCGCCCAGGGCGGCGAACCACCGCAGCGGCGAGTCGGCCTGGCTGAAGGCCCACCGGCCCCACGGGAAACCGCCGAACGGCCAACGCGAGCGCAGCGCCTCGTCGGCGACCCAGGCGAAGCCGACCCACAGCGGCGCGACCCGCGAGCGTTGCAGGGTGGGCAGCGCCAGGCCGAGCAGGACGACGTAGGCCGCTTCGGCCGTCGCGAGGATCAGCCACGGTGCCGGGCCGACGTAGATCCCGGTCCAGGAGATGAGCGGGACGAAGAACGCCAGGCCCCAGAGCAGCCCGAGCCCGGCCCCGACCCGCGCGCGGTGACCGTGCACGGCGACCGAGAGCGCCGCGACCGAGACCGCCGCGAGCGGCCAGACGCCGAACGACGGGAACGCCAACACCCCGACGAACCCACCGGCGAGTGCGAGCAGCGCCGCCCACCGGCCGCGGAGGAAGGGTCCGGCCGCAGGCGGAGCGGCGGCCGGGGTCACGCCGACCAGTATCCGGTGGCCGGCTGGCGAATCGCCGTGGCCGTCCCCCGCCGGCGTCAGAGTGCGTCGGGCACGTCCAGCGCGTCACCGTCGAACGCGACCCGTCCCGCGACGAGGGTCAGCAGGCACCGCGGCAGGTCGGCGTCCGGGTGCAGGTCGGGCAGGCCCGGGAGCGCGGCGCGCGGGTCGGTGCTCCAGCGCGACACCCGCTCGTCGGGAGCGTCGACGCCGAGCGGTCCCGCGGCCCAGACCGCGAGGGTGGCGGGCGCGCCGGGCGTGATCGTGCCGGAGCCGTCGCCGT
>CAXUNA010000452.1:0-3771 GCA_964252095.1 uncultured Jatrophihabitans sp.
ATGCGGGCGTGCCGACCCCGTTGACGCCCCACACCGGCGCGCCGGGTGGGCCGGTCGCACACCGGCGCGCCGCGTTCGAGACAGTGGTGCGGTGACCACCACGGTGCCCGAGCGGCTGTTCCACGTCGCCCTGCGTGAGGACTGGGAGCAGGCGGTGGCGGCCGGCGCCTACGTCTGGTCCACCCGCGGCGTCACCGTCGCGACCGAGGGTTTCGTGCACCTGTCCCGCGCCGACCAGGTCGAGGGCACCCTGCGGTTGTTCTACGCCGACGTCACCGGTGACCTCGTGCTGCTCGTCGTCGACCCGGAGTTGACCGCGGCCGAGATGAGACTCGAGGACGGCTTCTTCCACACCTACGGCGAGCTGCCGGTCCGGGCCGTCGTCGACGTGCTCTCGATCGCGCGCGCCTCGGACGGCGGCTGGCTCTCACCCGTCTGAGCGAGCGCCACTCGCGATCCACGCGCACATGTGTCGCTGGATCGCGCCGCGCCCGGTCGGCCCGCGATCGGGGCGCACATGTGTCGTCGGATCGCGCCGCGCCCGGTCGGTCCGCGATCGGGGCGCACATGTGTCGCTGGATCGCGACGCCCGTCAGCTGATCTCGGCGCCCAGGCTCTCGAGCTTGTCGCGGAAGTTCTCGTAACCGCGGTAGATGACGTCGACGCCGTGGACGCGGGAGGTGCCCTCGGCGGCGAGCGCCGCGATGAGGTGGGAGAAACCGCCGCGCAGGTCGGGGATGTCGAGCTCGGCGGCGTGCAGCTTCGTGGGTCCCGAGATCACCGCGGAGTGGACGAAGTTGCGCTGGCCGAACCGGCAGGGCGTGCCGCCGAGGCAGTCGGGATAGAGCTGGATGACCGCACCCATCTTCACCAGGGCGTCGGTGAACCCGAGCCGGTTCTCGTAGACCGTCTCGTGCACGATCGACAGTCCGGTCGCCTGCGTGAGCGCGACCGACAGCGGCTGCTGCCAGTCGGTCATCAGTCCGGGGTGGACGTCGGTCTCGAGCGCGATCGCCTGGAGGTCCCCGCCGGGATGCCAGAAGCGTATGCCGTCGTCACGGATGTCCAGGCCGCCGCCGATCCGTCGGAAGACGTTGAGGAACGTCATCATGTCGGCCTGACGGGCGCCGGCGACGAAGACGTCGCCGCGGGTGGCGAGCGCGGCGCTGCCCCAGCTGGCGGCCTCGATCCGGTCGGGCAGCGCGCGGTGCGAGTAGCCGGTGAGGCTGTCGACCCCGGTGATCCGCAGCGTGCGGTCGGTGTGGGTCTCGATGATCGCGCCCATCTTCTGCAGCACCGCGATGAGGTCCATGACCTCGGGCTCGACGGCCGCGTTCGCGAGCTCGGTGACGCCGCGGGCGGTGACGGCTGAGAGCAGGACCTGCTCGGTGGCGCCGACGCTCGGGTACGGCAGCGTGAGCTTGGTGCCGGTGAGACCGTCGGGCGCCGTGATGTGCAGGCCGTCGGCCGCCTTGTCGACCACCGCGCCGAACTGCCGCAGGGCCTCGAGGTGGAAGTCGATGGGGCGGTCGCCGATCCGACAGCCGCCGAGGTCGGGGATGAACGCCCGCCCGAGCCGGTGCAGCAGCGGGCCGCAGAGCAGGATCGGGATGCGGCTCGCCCCGGCGTGGGCGTTGATCTCGGCGACGTCGGCGTGCTCGACGTTCGCGGGGTCGAGGACCAGGTCGCCCGGCGCGTCACCGGGGCGCACCTCGACGCCGTGGGCACCCAGCAGCCGGGTCACGACCCCGACGTCGCTGACGTCGGGCACGTTGCGCAGCACGCTCGGGGTGGTTCCGAGCAGGGCCGCGACCATCGCCTTCGGGACCAGGTTCTTCGCGCCCCGCACCGTCACGGTGCCCTCGAGAGGGGTACCGCCCCGCACCGTCATCGTCGTCACGGTGGTCCAGTGTGCCTCGCGACCGCTGCCCGGTCGCGCACCCGGGTCTCAGCGTTTTGCGCCTTGACGTTGACGCACCGTCAACTCCTACGTTCGACCCGTGACCGGCATCCCGATCTCCGAGGTAGCCCGGCAGGCGCGCGTCTCGTCACGGACGCTGCGGCACTACGACGCCATCGGACTGTTGCAGCCGGCATCGGTCGGGCCCAACGGGTACCGGTACTACGAACGCGCGCAGCTGTTGCGGCTGCAACGGATCCTGCTGTTACGCGACCTCGGGCTCGGGCTCGACGTCATCGCGGAGGTGCTCGCGGGGGACCGGGACGAGGTGGCGGCGCTGCGGCGCCACCACGAGTTGCTCCTGGCGGAGGGACGCCGGCTGCAGCAGCTGGCCGGGACCGTCGCCAGGACGATCGAGGAACGGGAAGGAGGGCCCGAGGTGGCCGATCTGTTCGAGGGATTCGAGGCCAGGCAGGCGCAGGTCGAGGAGGAGCTGGTCGAGCGGTACGGCGAGGGCGTCCGGACGAAGTTCGAGCAGATGCGGTCGCGGACGGCGGGGTGGAGTCGGCAGCAGCACCTCGACGCCGCCGCGGAGTACGACGATCTCGACGCCCGGATGGCCGCGGTGCTCCGCGCCGGTGCCGCGGCGGATTCCGTCGAGGCGTTCGCGGTCCTCGACGACCACCACGCCGCGGTCGCGCGGTACTGGACGCCCGATGCGACGTCCTACGCCGGGCTCGGTGAGCGGTACGTCGAGGACCCGGGCTTCCGGGCGCGGTACGACGCGGTCGACCCGCGCCTGGCCGCGTTCTACCGCGATGCGATGGCGGCCTACGCCGCGGCTCGGCTCGCCTGACCGGCGCGGGTCACTGCGGGACCTGCCCCGGACCGTCACCGGCACGTCGTCGCGGGGCGCCGGTCCGGCGCAGCACGACGACCTCGAGGACCAGCAGCAGGACGGCGGCCCGGGCCACCCACCACCACGGCGACGACTGGTCGCCGAGACCGATCAGCTCGGGCAGGTGCAGGGAGCGCTCGACGAGGTCGCGGTGGGGTCCGTGGGGGCGGAAGGCGAGCACGTCCGCCCTCGCGCACAGCGCGACGGGGAGCACGCGCGCGGCCCCCCCGCTCGCCCGCCGTTCACCGCGGCCCCCCCGCCCGCCCCCCCCCCACCCCCCGGCCGATCTCACCAGGAGCGCCAGCGGCAGCACCACGACCAGCCAGAGGAGGAAGCCGAGGCCGACGCCCGCGTAGCCGAACCCGAGGGCGATCAGGACCATCACCCCGACGATCGACCAGTCGCCGGGCGTCTCGTGGAACCCGATCGGCAGCGTGGCCGCCATGACCGGCACGGTGGCGAGGGGCGCCAGCCACATCGGACGTCGCGGGGCGCTGAGCTCGGCGGACCCGTTGGCGTACCGGCCGGTGCGGCCGAACGCGGCCGCGGTCGTCGACAACCCACCGGGCTGGGTCAGGCTTCGCAGCAGGGACGACGCGACGGAGCCGACGAGGAAGGCGCCGAACACCACGCCGATCGGCAGTCCGAGGTGGTCGCCGTCGAGCTCGGCGAGGACCCAGCCGCCCACCGCGACCGCTCCCGCGACCACCGCGACGAGCCGATCGGGCCATCGACGGGGGTGGGTGGCGGCGGACGTCACGGGGTCACTCTGTCGGACCGGCCGTCGGGGCCACCTGGCGGCCTCGGCGCGATGTCGTCACACGTATGGATGATCCTGCGCGAAACCGTTCGGCAGCGACGGGTCAGGCGGTGGCGCGGTCGGCACCGGGCTCGACGGGGCGCAGCCGCTGCGACCAGGTGCCGGTCTCCTCGGCCGTCACCCGTTCGACCTCGCGGGCGACGCGCTGCTCCA
>CAXUNA010000453.1:0-3767 GCA_964252095.1 uncultured Jatrophihabitans sp.
CCGCCATGTCGCTGACCGTGGTGCTGCCGGGTGTCGAGGTCGGCGCCGTGGTGGCGCTGCTCGTCGGCAGCACCGTGTTCGTCGTGGTCGCGCTGGCGGTCGCCGCCGCGGTCAAGTTGTTCGACGTCGAGGAGATCGCATGGCTGGAACCGTTGTTGCCCCGTCGGATCCTCGTCGGGATCCGGCGTCTCGGCGTCCGGACGGCGACGTCGTGAAGCCGCTGCGCATCACCGAGGTCGTCACCACCGACGTGTTCGCGGGCACGGAGCGTTACGTCGCCGACGTCGCCCGCGAGCTCGGTCGCCGCGGCCACGACGTCGTCGTCGTCGGCGGGGACCCCGCCCCGATGATCAGGACCACCGGGCCCGACGTGCGGTGGCTGCCCGGCGCCTCGACCCGTGCGGCCGTGCGCACCCACGGGGGCGGGGGGGGGCGCGCCAACCGCCCCCCCCCCAAGACCCAAACCCCCAACCTGGCGCCCGCGCCCGCCCCCCCCCCCTCGTGCGCGGGGGCGGTCGCGACATCGTCCACAGCCACATGACCAAAGCCGACTACGTGGCGACGGCGACGGCCGCCACCACCCGGGCGGCGCGCATCTCCACGCGTCACATCACCGTTCCGCGGGGACACACGGCGATGGCCCGGCGGGTCGCACCCTGGGTGCGACGGTCGTTGCGGGCCGAGGTCGCCGTCAGCGAGTGGACCTCACAGCAGTTGGAACGGCCGGCCGACGTCGTCCTGCTCAACGGCGTCGCCGTCGCACCGGAATCCACCGTGGTGCGCGAGGACGTGATCGTGGTCGCGCAGCGGCTCGCACCCGAGAAGGACACCACCACGGCGGTGGGCGCGTTCGCCGTCAGCGGCCTCGCCCGGCGCGGGTGGCGGCTGGTGATCGCGGGATCGGGCGAGGAACAGGCGACGCTGCAACGGCTCGCGGTGGCGCACGGTGTCGCCGACAGCACCGAGTTCCGCGGGTGGGTCGACGACGTCGCGCAGCTGTACGACCGCGCCGCGATCCTGCTCGCGCCGGCACCGACCGAACCGTGCGGGCTGACCGTCATCGAGGCGATGGCCCACGGTCTGCCCGTCGTGGCGGCGGCGGCCGGCGGGCACCTCGAGACGGTCGGCCAGCACAGCGGCGCGGCGTTGTTCACGCCCGGTGACGTCCGCGCCGCCGCGGACCAGCTGGTGCGGCTCGCGGACGACCCCGCGGGGCGACGTGCGTACGGCGAGTCCCTGCGCACCCTGCAGCGCGACCGGCTGACGATCGGGGCCCACGTCGACCGCCTGGAGGCGCTGTACCGCGAGCTCGCGGCCGGGCGCCGGCGGTCGTGACGGGAGCCTCAGCCGCCCACCGGGACGGGCCTGCCGTCCTTGGTGACCTGGACCAACCGGTACGCCGAGGCGGGGGTGTTCCCGCCGTAGGCCGAGGCCGGGCCGCCGGTGATCGCGATCGCCGAGAACAGGACCTTGACCGGCACGTCGCCGTAGGTGATGACACCGAGGTTGCGGCTGGCGGACGACCGGGTGGCGCTGATCGCCAACCGTTGCACGGTGACACCGTTCGGGACCGCGCCCGTCTCGCCGCTCATCACCAGCACCGCGCCGTGGTCGACGTCCGCATCGGTGTTCGCCCGGGTGATCGACCCGCCGCTCACGAGCACCTGCTTGGTCGCAGTGGTGAACCACGGGTTGCCCTCGCTCGCGATGTACACGCCGGCGGCGGAGGTGTCCCTGACGTCGATGTCGGTCTCGGTGACGCGAGTGCCGCCGACCACCGACAGCCCGCGCCCCCACGTCGTGCCGAGGACGGTCGGCGCGACGACGTCGATGTCGTGGCACGCCGCGCCGTCCTGCGAGTAGGACACGACCGCCACGCCGTCGTCGCCGCTGTTGTGCACGGTCGGCGCGAGCACCAGGCCGTTGTTCGAGCCGGCGGTCATGTGGATGCCGTCGGCGCGGGTGTTCTGCACCGTCACGTGGTCGAGGTCGAAACCCGTGGCGCCGCCGACGTAGATCCCGGCCGCGGCGGATCCGTCGACCGTCACCGACCGCACCACGACGCCGCTGTGTCCGACGATGCGCAACCCCATCTGCTCCCACGCGTCCCACCGGCGGGTCGTGGTCGCGGTGCGCAGCACGATCCCGCCGTCCAGGAGCACGTCGTCGGCCTCGATCCAGACCGAGGACGTCGCCTCGGCGGTGGCCAGCAGCGTTCCGCCACCGGTCACGTGCAGGCCCCGGGTGCGCAGGTGCAGCACCCCGGCGTGGGCGTAGGTGCGCCCGGCGGTGAGCACGACCGGCCGCCCGGCCGGTGCGGTGTCGAACGCCTTCTGCAGCGCGGCGGTGTCGTCGTGCACGCCGTCGCCGACCGCGCCGAACGTCTCGGGCAGGTAGGGGCTGGTGGTGGACGACGCCGTGCTGCCGGCCGGCGACGGGTCGCCCGCGCTCACGACCTCGAGGTTGGACAGGATCGGCTTGCCGACCCGGCCGACGAGGCCCAGGTCGAGGTAGCCGTCGGTCACCCGGACCGTCACCGTGACGCTGTACGCCCGCATGGCGCCGACCGCGGCCGCGATGTCGACGCTCTTCGCGACGGTCGCGCCCTCGGCCACGACGTCGAACACCCGCTCGCCGCGCCGGGCGGTCGCGTGCGGCTCGACGAACCCGAGCGTCAGGGTCTCGGTCTGGCCGGTCACGGGGATGCGGTAGGCCATCGCGCTGGAACGGGTGACGCCGAAGGCGGCCGGTCGGGTCGTCCCACCCACCTTGCCGGCCACCGCGGTGAGCAGACCGCCGACGGCGTAGGGCAGGTCGGGCGACCACACCGCGCCCGTCGGATCGGTGACGCCGGAGGTGCCGGCCACCATCCGGGTCGTGACCGGGGGTGTCGAGGCGGCGGGAGAAGCGGGCGTGGCGACGGCGGGAGTCGCGGTGACGACGGCACCCGCGGCGAGCGCCAGAGCGAGCGCGACCGGGACCGAACGGGCAGGGCGGAACCACACAGGGGGCATGTCAATCCTCGGGGGATGCCGCCACCGGTCACGGTGGCAGCGGATTGAAGACACGGGTGTTTGATCTGCGTGAAGCTTGAGCTGATCTTGCGGAACCCGCAACTCGGAACGGAGAACTCCATGCCGGTCGCCGTCCTCGGCACCGCCCACCTGTTCGGTCCGACCACGCCCGCCGTGTCCCACGCCCTGCTCGAGGCGGCGTGGGACGTCGGCTTCCGGGCCTTCGACACGGCCCCGCTGTACGGGCACGGCCGGTCGGAGGAGGCCCTCGGTGAGCACGTGACCGGCTGGCCGCAACGGCCCCAGCTGACCAGCAAGGTCGGGCTGCTCCCGGTCGCGGCGCCGTCACGCGGTGTGCGCGTCGCGAAGGCCGCCGCGCGCCGGCTTCCCGGCCCGGTGCAACAACGTCTCCGCGGGGGCGGGAACGTCGCGCCGCGCGGGGGTTTCGAGGTCGGCGAGGTCCGGACGTCACTCGACCGGACCCTGGTCCGCCTCGGGCGGATCGACCGGCTGATGCTGCACGAGGCGCACGCCGAGGACCTGGGCGACTAGGTGCTGGTGCTGCTCGGGACCTACCGCGACCGCGGCGACGTCGGCGAGGTCGGCGTCGCCACCGGCAACGCCGCGACCGGCGCGGTGCTGCGCCTCGCCCCGACCCTGGTCACCGCGGCGCACGTCGAGGTGGGGCCGTTCGCGCCCGACGTCGCACTACCCAGCGCGGGCGTCGAACTCGTCGGACACGGGGTCCTGGGC
>CAXUNA010000454.1:0-3760 GCA_964252095.1 uncultured Jatrophihabitans sp.
TCACGGCACCCACCTGGTGACCGCCGCCGCCCACGGCCACGGCGCCGGTGGTCACCACGCCACCCCGGCGGCCGCCCACCACGGGTCGAGCGGCCATGGTGGTGGCGGCGCCCACCTGACCCAGGTGGGCCACGTGGTGCCGGGCCTCGGCAACCCCACCGACGGGGCGGGCGGCCAGGGTCACGTCGAGCACCTGACGTGGCAGGACGCGAACGGCCACTGGCACGAGACCACCGGCACCAACCTGGAGTGGCAGGACTCGCAGGGCCACTGGCACGACGCCGGTCCTCAGCACGACGCCGGCGGCCAGCACGACACCGGCGGCCAGGCGGGTCTGCACCAGACCGGCGCGCAGCACCACGGCGACGGCCAGGGTCAGCACGGGGTCCACGCGGGCACCGGACAGAACGGTGCCCAGGGCAACGGTCACGGTGCCCAGCTCGAGGGCCACGGCGATGGTGAGCACGCGGGTGGCCCCGCCCACAACGGTGCACACAGCAACGGTCACCATGTGACGGAGTGGCAGCCGGCCGGCGACGGCCACCAGGGGCGACCCGACGGCGTGCCGGTCGCGGTGGCGGACCCGGGCACGAACGGCGTCCCGGCGCCCGTGCCGGTCGGGGACCCGTTGGTCGCCCAGGACTCCGCGTTCGTCGCGTCCGTCGACCCCGGCCCCGACGCCGCGCCGGTGCCGCCCGTGGACCCGCCGGTGCAGCGAGACCTGTTCGCGGAGCTGACCCGTCGCCTCGGCGCCACCTCGACCACGGTCACCGTCGGCGACACGGCCGCGGCCGCCGGCGCTGCCGGGACGACCTGAGTCGGCCGCGCGCCGGCCCGCCGGCTGCCCAGGAAGGGTTCCGGCGCCCGTGACCCGACCCCCGCCCGTTCGGGGGGGTTAGCAAGTACAGTAACAGCAAACCGGTCAGCCGGCGGGGCCCACAGGGGGGGCCCGGGTTCGTGGGAGGGGAGCGCAGTGGGCCAGAACCTCGACGTCGAGATCGCCGACATGGATCTCATCAAGCAGGTCTTCCAACGCCAGCAGCAGCACCTGGCGGCCATCAACAGCTACGTCGACTCGACCTGTCGGGTCCCCGGAGCGCTCAGCGGGGTGCTGAGCTTCGTGGCGGGTGACTACAGCAGCGCCTGCGCCACCGCCCACCAGGGCTACGTCAACGGCCAGACCATCGCCACGACGTGCGCGACCAAGACCGACGAGACCAAGGCCGCGCTCGTCGAGACCGACCGCAAGCAGTACGAGCGCTACGCGGCCCACGAACGCGCGCTCGGCCACACCGTCCCGCCCTACAAGCCGCCGGCGGGCGGTGGTCCGCTCGGTCCGCCCGCGAGCAGCGCGCCGGACGCCGCGGGTGCCGCGAAGAAGTTCAAGATCGACAACACCCTGCCGGACCGGGCGAAGAAGATCGGCGAGACGCTCGGCTACGACCCCAACGACCCCTTCAAGCGTTCCGGCCCGAACGGCGCGGACTACCTGGACCCGAAGTTCTGGGCCAAGCGCGGTGTCGAGGCCGGCACCGACCGCGCCCGGCACCTCGCCGGCGTCGACGGTCCGCCCGGACGGCACCGCAAGCTGCTGTGGACGCTGCCCGAGGACACCGGTTCGACGGTCAAGGGTGCGGCCCAGATCATCCAGGCGCCGATCTCCGCCGTGAACAACGGCATCGGCATCGTCCAGGCCGGTCAGCACGTGCAGGCGGCGCAGGCCACCCACGAGGACGTCCAGGCGTCGGTCGACGGGCCGTCGAACACGGCGGGCATCGACTGGGCCAACTCGCAGAACGGAGACGTCTGGTGACCATCGCCGAGGCGGTCGACCCCACCACCGCACTCACCGCGCCCCACTCCGACGCGGACGCCAACTTCGCCACCGAGCTCCGCACCAACTGCGGTCTGCTGCTCGGCGGTCTCGACTGGATCATCAGCAAGATCTTCGACTACGACCCGCTGCAGGAATGGGTCATCAAGCCGTTCTCGGGCGACTGGGTGCAGCTGCGCCAGGCCCAGGGTGGATGGGCGAACGCCTCGATCGCCAGTGCGGCCGTCGGTCAGAACTTCACCGCGCTGGTCGGCCAGACCGAGACCTCCTGGCAGGGGCAGTCCGGCGACGCCTTCCGCACGCGGATGACCTCCCTGGGCGAGGGATTCGGCAAGTACGCCCACGGTTGCGACCAGCTCGGCGCGGTCGCGGGCGGGCTGATCAGTGTCGCGAAGAGCACCGCCTCGGTCATCTCGATCGCGGTCGGGTTCATCGGACAGCAGCTCGAGCGGCTGGCGATGGAGGCGGCCGTGCCCGTCGTCGGCTGGTTCGTCGGCGCCTTCGACCTCGCCGCGCACGCCGCCCCGCTGATCGAGCGGGCGCGGAAGGTCTTCGAGGCGCTGAAGAAACTGGTCACCGCACTCAAGGACGTCATCGAAGCGGTCCGGACCATCGCGATCGTGCTGGGCGTCGTGAAGAACCTGCTCAACACGATGGGTGCGGGATACGACTACGCGAACGCGAACTCCAGCGACGAGGCCGCGAGCCACAACTTCGGCACCGCGTCGTGACCGCGCCGGACGGGGGCGTCGACGACATCCTCGAGCGGCTGCGCCGCACGAGCGAGGAACTGGACGCCATGGCCGTCGCGCAGCAGGCGGAGTGGGACCAGTCCCGCGCGGAGTGGGCGGACGAGGACGAGGAACGGGCGCGGCTCGCGCGGCAGGGCGAACTCGGGCCGCAGTGGCAACGGCTGCAGCAACGCATCGACCTCGGCGAGACGTCGGTGTCGGACATCCTGCGCGGCCACGACGACTCCGTCGACGCCGAGCAGGTCATGACCGACGCCCGCCGTCGCGCCGAGGAGATGGGGGCCGAACTGCGCGCCCGCGACGAGCAGGGCGAGGTGCCCGTCCTGCAGGCGGAACGCTCGGAGATGGCCGAGCTCTCGGCCGCGCTCGACGAGCTGCGCCGGTTGACGTCCGGTCCGGACGCCGGCGGCCCACCCGCGTGAGCACGTCCGGCGGCGTCGGGCCGTCGGACGTGAGCCCGCACGGAACGAGGGGAACACCGCGGTCGTGGCTTTCGTCGTCCTCGCCATCGTCCTGGTCGTCGTCGTGGCCGGTCTCGCGCTCGTGGGCTTCGTGAACCGGCGCCGCCTGTCCGGGCGCCCGCGGCAGGCCGTCGACGGCCTGTACAGCACCGACGCCGCCGAGGGCCTGCGGCGCGACGTCGCCGGTGCGCTGTCCCGGCGCGTCATCCCGAACTCCCAACGCCCCGGCGGGGTGACCATGCGGGGCAAGGCGCGCAAGCACTTCGCCCTCGCCGGCCACACGTTGCTGGTGCGGGCCGACCCCGCCGTCGTCGCCGACGTCGTGACACCTGCCGTCCTCGCGGCGAAGGCGAGGTTCCGGCCGAGCGACACCCTCGAGCCGGGCGAGGTGGCGGCCTGGGAGGCGGAGTCGCTGTTCGGGCCGTTCCCGCGTCTGGTGGTGCGGGAGTCACCGCTGCTGCCCGGCGCGACCGAGGTCGGTGCCACCCGGATGCGGGTGAGCATCCGGTTCCCGCAGGGCGGCCCGTTCGTCGAGCGCGGGGTGAAGGCCGCGCGCGCCGCGCTGCAGGCGGCCGGCCTGGCCGTCACCGACCAGACCCGTCAGTTCGAGCCCGGGCCCGAGGTGAAGTACGACGGCGACGGCACGTGGTTCGTCGGCGAGCTCATCCGGCCCGAGGACGCCCTGCCCGACTGATCCGCCCGCCGACGGACCC
>CAXUNA010000455.1:0-3755 GCA_964252095.1 uncultured Jatrophihabitans sp.
AACTGGAACGAGTTCTTCCTGGTGTACGCGGCCAGTGCGCGCGCGGGCATCGTCACCATCCCGGTCGTTCCCGTCTACCGGGAGAAGGAGGTCCGGCACATCATCGCGAACTCCGGCGCCGTCGGCTTCGTGACGTCCGGGGTCTTCCGCGGCTTCGACCACGCGGCGATGGCGGCGTCGATCGCCGCGGCCGTCCCGAGCCTGCGCTTCCGGGTGATCGTGCGCGGCGAGCCGTCGGCCGGTGCGGTGGCGTTCGAGGACCTGCTCGCGGCCGGCGGCGACACCGACGCCCTGCCGCCGGCGCCGAACGCCGACGACCGCCACGTCATCCTCTACAGCTCCGGCACCGAGGCGAACGCCAAGGGCTGCCTGCACACCTGGAACTCCGCCTCGTTCCTGCCGAAGCAGGCAGTCGCGGCACTGGGCATGACCCCCGACGACGTCATGTTCATGCCCTCACCGGTCACCCACGCGCTCGGGCTGACCCTCGGCGTCATGGCCCCGACGGTCGCGGGCGCCGCGGTCCACCTGCTCGACGTCTTCGACCCGGCCGTCGCCCTGGCGCGGATCGGCGACCACGGCTGCACCGGCACCGCCAGCCCGGCGCCGTTCATCCGGATGATGCTCGACGCGTTCGACCCCGCCGAGCACGACGTCTCGAACCTGCGGTTCTGGCTCTCCGCCGGCGCGGCGATCCCCGGCTCATTGGTGACCGAAGCCGCCGAGCGGTTCGCGGGTTGCCGGGTCGTCAGCGCGTACGGCTCCAGCGAGGTCATGATGGCGACGATCTGCCGGCCCGAGGACTCCGTCGAACGGGTCGCTAGTTCCGACGGCGCGCCGGTGCCCGGAGTCGAGATCCGGATCGTCGACGCCGAGGAACACGAGGTCCCGACGGGTGAGTCCGGCGAGATCCGGTACCGCGGCCCGGGCCGGCTGGTCGAGTACTGGGACAACCCGTCGCTCACGGCGGCCGCCACCGACGCCGAGGGCTGGTGGCGGACGGGCGACCTCGGCCGGGTCGACGGAGACGGCTACCTGCGGGTGACCGGCCGACTCAAGGACATCATCATCCGCGGCGGGTTCAACATCAGCGCCCGCGAGCTGGAGGAGGCGCTCCTGACGCACCCGGCGGTGGCGAACGTGGCCGTGGTCGGCCTGCCCGATCCCACGCTCGGTGAGCGGGCCTGCGCCGTGCTGCAACTGCGGCCCGGTGCCACGATCGACCTGGCCGAGCTGAAGCAGTTCCTGGCCGGGCAGCACCACCTGGCGGTCTGGAAGGTGCCCGAGCGCATCGAGATCGTCGACGAGTTCCCCACCACCTCCACCGGCAAGATCAAGAAGTTCGCGCTGCGCGACCGCTACCGCGGCTGAGTCGGGGTCCGCCGGCCGACGAGGTCGAGCGCGCGTCGTACGCGGAGCGCCCACCTCGGCCTCGTGGACGCGAACGACCGTTCACGTCGGTGGTAGCGTCGCCGGGTGCAGCCGCGCTCCCGGCAGATCCTCGACGCCGCCGCCGAGGCGTTCCACGAGCAGGGCTTCCACGGTGTCGGCATGGACGAGCTCGGTCGCCGCGCCGGGCTGTCCGGGTCGGCGCTGTACCGCCACTTCGCGGGCAAGGACGAGATCCTCGCGGGACTGCTCGACGAGGCGCTCGACGAGCTCGCCGTCGCCGCGTCGGTCCAGCTGGCGGACCCGCACGCCGACCTGGTGCGCGCGCTCGAGCACCATTTGCGGTACACCGTCACCCATCGCAACCTGGTCAGTGTGTACCAGCGTGAGAGCCGTTCGCTCGCCGAGCCGTACCGGCGGAGTTTCGACCGACGTCGACGGCGCTACGTCGTGCGGTGGGAGGTCCTCGTGGCACGGCGCTTCCCCCGGAGCGCCCCGGATCAGGTCGCCGTGCTCACCCAGGCCCTGCTCGGCAGCGTGTTCTCGATGACCTCGTGGCCCACGCGCCGCGTCGGTGACGCGGACGGCGTCGCCACCATGCTGACGCTCGTCACGAACGGCATCCTCGGATTCGACCCGAGCGGTCAGGACTGATTTCGGTCCGACCATTGCGAACGCTCGTTCACTGCGGCTAGGTTGCGAGGATGGACTTCGCCGATTTCACCGACGTCACCTACGAGGTCGAGGACGGCCTCGCCTGGATCACCATCAACCGGCCGGAGCGCTACAACGCCTTCCGCGCACGCACCGTCGACGAGCTCGTGCTGAGCTTCAAGCGCGCGTGGGCCAGTGACGAGGTCGGCACGATCTGCCTCACCGGCGCCGGCGAGAAGGCCTTCTGCTCCGGCGGCGACCAGAAGCAGCGGATGGAGACCGGTGACTACGGGCCGTCCGAGAGCGGGCTGTTCGAGGTCGAGTCGCTGCACCGGGTGATCCGCGACG
This sequence comes from uncultured Jatrophihabitans sp., assembly GCA_964252095.1. Lineage (GTDB taxonomy): Bacteria > Actinomycetota > Actinomycetes > Mycobacteriales > Jatrophihabitantaceae > CAXUNA01. Next base: position 2,392 of record CAXUNA010000455.1, read on the forward strand.
TGCCCAAGCCGGTCATCGCCGCCGTCAACGGCATCGCCATCGGCGGCGGGCACGTCCTGCACGTCATCGCCGACCTCACCATCGCCGCGGACACTGCCACCTTCGGCCAGAACGGCCCCCGCGTCGGTTCCTTCGACGCCGGGCTCGGCTCCGGGTACCTCGCCCGCGTCATCGGAGAGAAGCGTGCGCGCGAGATCTGGTTCATGCTGCGACGCCTCTCGGCCGAGGAGGCACTGGACTGGGGTCTGGTCAACAAGGTGGTCCCCGCGGCCGAGCTCAAGGACGAGGTCCGCAGGTGGGCCGCCACGATGAACTCGTACTCCCCCACCGCGCTGAAGGTCCTCAAGCAGTCCTTCAACACCGACAGCGAGCAGTTCATCTCCATCGGCAACATGGCCTACACGACCCTGAAGATGTTCGGCGAGACCGATGAGTCGAAGGAGGGCATCACGGCCTTCAACGAGAAGCGGCAGCCCGACTTCTCCGCGTACCGCGGCAACTGACCGTCATGGCCTCGCCGTTCCGGCCCGACCTGCTCGCCGGGCAGCGCATCGTCGTCACCGGCGGGGGAACCGGGCTGGGCAAGGGCGTCGCCGGGCACTTCGTCGCGCACGGCGCCGAGGTGCACCTGTGGGGTCGACGCCCGGCCGTGCTCGACGACGCCGTCACCGAGGTCTCCGCCGGCCGCACGGGGGTCGCGTTCCCCCACGTCGTCGACGTGCGTGACGCCGACGCGGTCGACGCGGCCGTCGGCGCGATCTGGTCCGACCACGGGCCGGTGACCAGCCTCGTGAACAACGCGGCCGCGAACTTCATCGCCCCGACGGCGTCGCTGTCCGCACGCGCCTTCGAGGCCGTGAACTCGACCGTCATGAAGGGCTCGTTCCACTGCACGCTGTCGTGCGGGAAGCGGTGGATCTCCGAGGGCCTGACCGGGGCGGTGCTGTCGACGCTGACGACCTGGGTGTGGACGGGCTCGGCGTTCGTCGTGCCCTCGGCGATGGGCAAGTCGGCGGTGCACGCGATGACGATGTCGCTCGCGGTGGAGTGGGCGCGGTACGGGATCCGGCTCAACGCGGTCGCGCCCGGCCCCATCCCGACCGACTACGCGTGGGAGATGCTCAACCCCACCGACAAGAGCGCGGTGGGCGCCACCCAGATCGACCAGGTGCCGATGCAGCGTGCCGGCACCGTCGAGGAACTGGCCCACCTCGAGATGTTCCTGCTCTCCGACGCCTGCCGGTACCTCACCGGTCAGACCATCGCCATGGACGGTGGCCAGATGCTCGCCGGCCCGGGCACGTTCGCGGGGCTGACGTCGATGACCGACCAGGACTGGCTCGACGCCCGCGAGCGCAGCCAGG
>CAXUNA010000456.1:0-319 GCA_964252095.1 uncultured Jatrophihabitans sp.
CCGTCGGGCGCGCGGCGTTCCTCGGGCGGCCGGTGGCCGCCGGGCGGCACGTCGCTCCAGGACACCCGTTCCCCCTCTGGTCGCACCGCAGGATCCGGGGGCGGATCGCGACCGCCCCCTGAGACCGAACGGGACGCTATCAACCCCGGCCGACATTCGTCAGCGTCGAACCGGAACCGACCCGCCCGAGACAATCTCGTGACGCCGGTCGATCTCGCGTGGACCCCTCACGGCTGCCGACCCGTGGGACGACGACCGCCCCCGGGCCCGGGGGGGACCGGGGCGGGGGGGGGGGGGGGGGGGGGGGGGGGGGTGGGAC
>CAXUNA010000456.1:329-3743 GCA_964252095.1 uncultured Jatrophihabitans sp.
GGTGGTCACGGGGCCGTCGTCTGGAGCTGTGGAGGTGGGGGGAATCGAACCCCCGTCCCCCGTCGCTTCACCAAGGCTTCTCCGGGCGCAGTGTGCTGTGTTTTTCTCGGCCCCACCGGTGACGCACACGACCCGGTGACGGGCTCAGCCGCTGTGGGTTGTCCCGTCCGTCCCCGCGGCCGGGGCGGACGGTGAGTCATCTAGCTGATGCCAGCATCCGGGCCGATGACCGAGCCCGGGCTGACAGACTTGCTCCGGCTGTCAGGCAGCGAGAGCGAAGTCGCGGCGACTGTTGTCGGCGCTTGTTTTGTTGTGTGCCGTTTTTTTAACGAGGGCAACAGCACAATCCTCGGCCCGCTTCACTTGACTCCACGTCCGAGGTCGAAACCTGGCACCCCCGTGGTGGAACTCGCCCTCCTGTAGCAGCGAGGCCGAAGCAACAGCCTAACGCCGCCGTCCAGCCCGATCTTCCGCGGCCGCGTCCCCGCGCCGCCGCCGGCGCAGCAGTGCTGCACCGGTGTCGCCCCGGCAGCACTTCCGCAGCAGTGCTGCCGAACGGGCCCGCCGGTCAGTCGCCGCCGCCGACGGGCAGGCCGCGACCCTTGAGCCGGCGGCCCAGGACCCGGGTGACCTCGCGGTCGGCGTCGCGGCGGGCGAGGTCCTGCCGCTTGTCGTAGGACTTCTTGCCGCGGGCGAGGCCGAGCTCGACCTTCGCCTTGCCGTGCGAGAAGTAGATCGACAGCGGGACGAGCGCGAGACCGCTCTCCTTGGTCTTGCCGATCAACCGCTCGATCTCCGACCGGTGCAGCAGCAGCTTGCGGGTCCGCCGCGGCGTGTGGTTGGTCCACGAGCCCATGTCGTACTCCGGGATGTGGACGTTGTGCAGCCACACCTCGCCGTTGTCGATCATGGCGAACCCGTCGACCAGCGAGGCCCGGCCGAGCCGCAGCGACTTCACCTCGGTGCCCTGCAGGGCGAGCCCGGCTTCCATCGTCTCGATGATCTCGTAGTCGTGCCGGGCCTTGCGGTTCTGCGCGACCGTCGCCCGACCCTCGGGTCGGTTGCTCGACTTGGTCGTCGCGGTGGCCATGGCTCCAGTGTCCCAGGCGGGTGCAACCGGGCTAGAGCTTGACGGCCAGCCGCAGCGTCCCGTACGCGGTGATCGCCGCGAGCACGGCACCGACGGCGATCCCGGCGAGCCCGGTGTAGATGACGTCACCGACGTTGATCGCCGGCAGCACGTGGTTCTTGATCTGCTCGTCGAACACCCGGTAGAGGAAGAAGTAGCGGCCGGCGAACAGGAAGCCGGTGGCGATCAGGCCGCCGACGGCCGCGGCGATCACCGCCTCGATGATGAACGGCAGCTGCGTCACCCATCTCGAGGCGCCGACCAACCGCATGATCGAGGTCTCGTTCCGGCGGTGCTGGGCGGCCACCTGGATGGTGTTCGCCATGAGGATGACGGCCGAGATCAGCACGATGATCGCCACCACGAACGAGGCGGTCCGGACCTGGCTGAACAGGTTGAGCAACGTCCGCAGCTCGTCGCTCTGGTTCTGGACCGACTCGACGCCTCCCACGCCCTCGTAGCTGGTCCGCACGCCGTCGTAGTCACGCTGGATGTTCTTCAGCTTGAGCTGGAACAGCGCGGGGATGACGCCGACCTCGAGGTTGTCGGCGCTCGCGGGCGGCAGCGTGGCCTTGGCGCGCTCGTAGGTCTGCTGCTCGGTGAAGAACTGGAACGAGTCGATCCGGCTGTCACCGCGGAGCCTGCCCTCGAGGGCCGACTGCTGGGCGTCGGTGTACTTGCCGGTGCAGGTCTTGGTGTCGTTCGCGACCGACGGGCACAGGTAGATCGTCACCGAGAGCTTGTTCTCGTACATGTCCTGGAACCGGTTGATGAACACCGTGCCGAGGATCGCGGCGGCGAGGAACGTCAGCGAGATCGCCGTCGACAGGATGAGCGCGACGGTCATGGACAGGTTGCGGCGCAGCCCCGTGGCCACGCCCGACATCACGAAGTTGAGGCGCATGTCAGCGACCCACCCCGTAGACACCGCGGGACTGGTCGCGGACGACGTGGCCGCCCTCGAGCTCGATCACCCGGCGCCGCATGGCGTCGACGATGTTGTTGTCGTGCGTCGCCATCAGCACGGTGGTGCCGCTGCGGTTGATGCGCTCGAGCAGGTTCATGATCCCCTGGCTGGTGTCGGGGTCGAGGTTGCCGGTGGGCTCGTCGGCCAGCAGCAGCAGCGGCCGGTTGACGAACGCGCGGGCGATCGCGACACGCTGCTGCTCGCCGCCGGACAGCTCGTTCGGCATGCGGGTGGCCTTGCCGTCGAGCCCGACCAGGTCGAGCACCTCGGGGACGGTCCGCTTGATCTGGCGCGAGCTCTTGTTGATGACCTCGAGGGCGAACGCGACGTTCTCGTACACGGTCTTGCGGGGCAGCAGCCGGAAGTCCTGGAAGACGCAGCCGATGGTGCGGCGGTGCTGCGGGATGCGCCGGCCGTGCAGCTTGCGTAGGTCGCGCTCGTTGACGGTGATGCGGCCCTTGTCGATCTGCTCCTCGCGGAGCAGCAGGCGCAGCACGGTCGACTTGCCGGACCCGGACGGCCCGATGAGGAAGACGAACTCCCCCTTCTCGACGCTGATGCTGACGTCCTCCAGCGCCGGGCGCGAGGACGTCGGGTAGAACTTCGTGACGTCGTCGAGGACGATCACGAGGCGGCCACCACGGCGGCCGCGAGACGGGTGAGAGGACGTGCCGGGGACGGTGCAGGAGCGTGGATCACGGAGCGCGAGTGTAGCCGTGACGCATTCGTGATCCGGTCATCCACGCCTGCGCGGCGCGAGATCCTCAGCGACCCGCAGCGCTCACTCAGGCAGAGTTCTCCGCACCGCGACGCCACCGGATGCCCGCTTCGATGAAGTCGTCGATGTCACCGTCGAGCACGCTCTGCGGGTTCCCGACCTCGTGCTCGGTCCGCAGGTCCTTCACCATCTGGTACGGGTGCAGGACGTAGCTGCGCATCTGGTTGCCCCAGCTGGAGCCGCCGTCCTTGAGCGCGTTCATGGCGTCCTTCTCCTCCTGCCGGCGCAGCTCCAGCAGCTTGGCCTGCAGCACGTTCATCGCCGACGCCCGGTTCTGGATCTGGCTGCGCTCGTTCTGGCACGACACCACGATGTTGGTCGGCAGGTGGGTGATGCGGACGGCGGAGTCGGTGGTGTTGACGCCCTGCCCGCCGGGTCCGGACGAGCGGTACACGTCGACGCGGATGTCGTCGTCGGGGATCTCGACGTGGTCGGACTGCTCGACGACCGGCAGCACCTCGACGCCCGCGAACGACGTCTGCCGGCGGCCCTGGTTGTCGAACGGGCTGATCCGGACCAGCCGGTGGGTGCCCTGCTCGA
>CAXUNA010000457.1:0-3739 GCA_964252095.1 uncultured Jatrophihabitans sp.
CCCTCGACCCGGGCACGCTGCGCACGGCGGGCACGACCCTGGACGTGGCCGCGATCGCGGAACTGCAGCCTCGGTTGCGGGCCGCGGTGGGTCGGCTGCAAGAGGTGCTCTACCGCGTCGACCGGTTGCCCGGCCGCACCTGGCTACCGCCGGTCGACGTCGGGCGGCAGCAGGTGGTCACCCAGCTCACCGGCCTCACGGAGACGTTGGGCGCTGCGGACGACGCCGCGCTCGTCGCACCGACACTGCTCGGCGAGCACGGCACCCGTCGGTACTTCGTGGCGTTCCAGAACAACGCCGAGGCCCGGGGGGCCGGCGGGGTGCCCGGAGCGTTCGGGATCCTGCAGGCGCGGTCGGGGAGCCTGTCGTTCACCCACTTCGGCGACGACAGCGAACTCGTCGGCACCGCGGCGGCCGTCGACCTCGGAGCCGACTATGCCGCGCACTACGGGGGTTTCGACCCGACCGGCCAGTACCTGAACTCCACCGTCAGCCCCAACTTCCCGGACGCCGCGAAGATCTGGGTGGCGACGTGGAAGGCGAAGACCGGCGAGGCCCTCGACGGTGCGGTCTCGATCGACCCGACGGCGCTGTCGTACCTGCTCTCCGCCACCGGCCCGGCGGCCCTGCCCGACGGCACACCGGTCGACGCCGGCAACGTCGTGCAGTTGACGCAGCAGACGGTCTACTCGCCCACGGTCTTCCCCGAGGGCGACAACGCCGGACGCCGCGCCTACCTGCTGGAGGTCGCCCGGGCCGTCGACCGCCGGCTGGTCAGCGGTGCCGGCAGCACCACCGCGCTGATCGGTCAGGCCCGCCGCGCGGTGGACGAACGCCGGTTGCTGGTCTGGAGCTCCGACCCCGACGTCGCCGCCGTGCTCGCGGGCACCGCGATCTCCGGCGAGATCCCCAGCACCGACCGGGCTTTCGCCGGCCTCACGGTCGACCAGGCGCGCCCCGCCAAGCTCGACTACTACCTGTCGGGGTCGATGTCGTGGCGGCGCACCGGATGCGGTGCCACGCGCGACGTCACGGTGACCGCTGTCCTACGCAACGATGCGCCGGCGTCGGGGTTGTCGACGTACGTCACCGGGTTGCCGGACGACGTCGTCAGCCGCCCGGGCGACAACTACCTGCTGCTGGACTACCTCGCCACCACCGGCGCCGGGCTGACCGGGATGACGGTGGACGGGGCGCCCGTCGCCGTGGCGACCGCGACCGAGGCAGGCCATCCGTCGTTCCGCGCGCACGTGCTCGTACCGCGCGGCGGCTCGGTCACGGTGGTCTTCCACCTGCTCGAACCCGCCGCGGCCGGCGGCGCGCCGACGGTGCTGCGCCAACCGCTCGTCCACCCGCTCGCGGTCGACGTCGTCGACACGCCCTGCCCCTGACCCCCGATTCAGCCCAGACGCTGGCGGAGGGCCTCGAGCTCGTCGCGCAGTGACGACGGCAGGCTGTCGCCGATCTTGGTGAACCACTCCTCGATGCCGGGGAGCTCGGCCTTCCACTCGTCCACGTCGACGTGCAGCGAGGCGGCGAGCAGGTCGGGGTCGACGTCGAGTCCTTCGACGTCGAGAGACCCCGGCGTGGGCACCCGGCCGATCGGGGTGTCGACGGCCGCCGCGGTGCCCTCGATGCGCTCCAGCGCCCACTTCAGGACACGGATGTTCTCGCCGAAGCCCGGCCAGGTGAAGTTGCCGTCCTCGTCGCGACGGAACCAGTTGACGTAAAAGATCTTGGGCAGCTTGACCGCGTCGGCGTTCTTGCCGACCTCGATCCAGTGCGCGAAGTAGTCGCCGCCGTTGTAACCGATGAACGGCAGCATGGCCATCGGGTCGCGGCGCACCACGCCGACCGCGCCGGTCTGCGCGGCGGTGGTCTCGGACGACAGCGTCGCGCCCATGAACACGCCGTGCTGCCAGTCCCGCGCCTCGGTGACGAGCGGCACGGTGTCGCGGCGGCGGCCACCGAAGAAGATGGCGTCGAGCGGAACGCCCTTCGGGTCGTCCCACTCCGGCGCGCGGGTGTCGCACTGCGAGATCGGCGTGCAGTAGCGGGAGTTCGGGTGGGCGGCCTGGGTCCCGGACTCCGGCGTCCAGTCCTGGCCCTTCCAGTCGGTGAGGTGCGCGGGTGGCTCGCCCATGCCCTCCCACCAGATGTCACCGTCGTCGGTCAGGGCCACGTTCGTGAACAACGAGTTGCCCTTCGCGATCGTCCGCATCGCATTGGGGTTCGTGTGGTGATCGGTGCCGGGTGCAACGCCGAAGAAGCCGTTCTCCGGGTTGACCGCGTAGAACCGGCCGTCGTCCCCCACCCGGATCCACGCGATGTCGTCGCCGATGGTCTCGACCTTCCAACCGGGGATGGTCGGCTCGAGCATGGCCAGGTTGGTCTTGCCGCACGCGCTCGGGAACGCCGCGGCGATGTACTTCACGACGCCCTCGGGCGAGGTCAGCTTGGCGATGAGCATGTGCTCGGCCAGCCAACCCTCGTCACGGGCCTTCACCGAGGCGATCCGCAGGGCGTAGCACTTCTTGCCGAGCAGGGCGTTCCCGCCGTATCCCGAGCCGTAGCTCCAGATCATCCGCTCCTCGGGGAAGTGGACGATGTACTTGGTCTCGTTGCTCGGCCACGGCACGTCGGCCTGGCCGGGCTCGAGCGGCGCGCCCACGCTGTGCAGGCCGGGGACGAAGTCGGACCAGCCGTCGTCCTCGTTGCCGAACTTCGCGAGCGCCTTGCTGCCCAGGCGGGTCATGACGTGCATCGAGGCGACGACGTAGGCGGAGTCGGTGAGCTCGACGCCCAGCAGCGGCTCGTCGGCGTCGAGCGGGCCCATGCAGTAGGGGATGACGTACATCGTGCGGCCGCGCATCGAACCGCGGAACCGCTCGGTGAGGATGGCCTTCATGTCGTCGGGGTCGAGCCAGTTGTTGGTCGGCCCGGCGTCGTGCTGGTCGCGCGAGCAGATGAAGGTGCGGTCCTCGACCCGCGCGACGTCGCCCGGGTCCGACGCGCAGTAGAAGCTGTTGGGCTTCTTCGACTCGTCGAGCTTCACGAACGTCCCGGACGCGACGAGGGCGTCGGTGACGCGCGTCCACTCCTCGGGCGAGCCGTCGCACCAGACGACCGCGGCGGGCTCGGTGAGGGCGACGACCTCGCGGACCCACGAGAGCAGTCGTGGGTGCTGGATGGGAGCGTCGACGTCGGTGGTGACGGTCGCTGTCATGGGGTTGATCCTCAGCTCTCGTTCGGTGTGCGCCATGCCGCGGAACACGAGGCGGCATCGGAGGACGGTCCGTGGTGGGATCGACCGACCATAAGCCCGCTCTCGCGTCCCACGAGCTGGGATGGGTGCAGCCTCACAGCCCGTCCGGACCCCGAAACGCTTCCGGTCACATCGTCACCGACAAGATCAGCACGAGGTTCGGGTTCGGTCAACTTCCTCCCTCACCGTCCCTTTTGTGCCGGAGAAGCCGTTGGGTCAGACATTCGACGGTCAGCCGCTCGGTGACCGGTCACCGCAACCTCCGGCCGCCCGGCCGGGAACAGGAGAACCGTGTCCCGTCTGCCCAGTTCGCGTCCGGCCGTGCGGCGACTGCTCGCCGCAGCGGGCGTCGCGGCCGTTCGACGCGCACCGCTCCGGGTTCGTGCTCGGCGAGGGCGCGGTCGTGGCGGCCCTCGAGGACTGGGACGTCGCCGTCGCGCGCGGCGCACACATCCATGCCGAGCTGGTCGGGTA
>CAXUNA010000458.1:0-3738 GCA_964252095.1 uncultured Jatrophihabitans sp.
GTCGCAGGCCGGACGACCGGCTCAGACGGCGCCGGCACCGGCGCCCCCGCCGACCGTGGCGTCGTCGGCGGCCTTCTTCCGGGCGCGGCTCTTCTTCTTCGGCGGCGCGAACGAGGCGAGGTCGCCGCCGGTGTCGTTGGCGCGCAGGACGTACGGCCGGGTGTCGGTGTAGCGCACGACCGACACCGAGCACGGATCGACGACGATGCGCTGGAACAGGTCCAGGTGCATGCCGTAGGCGTCGGCGAGGATCGACTTGATGACGTCACCGTGGCTGCAGGCGACCCACACGGCGTCGGGGCCGAGCCGGGCGTCCCACTCCCGCGCGGCGGTGACCGCGCGTGAGGACACCTGCTCGAGCCGCTCGCCGTTCGGGAACCGGGCGGCGCTGGGCTGGCTCTGCACCACCTTCCACATGGGGTCCTTGCCGAGTTCCTTGAACGGCTTCCCGGTCCAGTCGCCGTACTCGCACTCGATGATCCGGGGCTCGACGTGCCACTCCGGCTCGCGCCCGGCCTCCTGCTGCGCGCGGCGCACGAACCCGGCGGTGTCGAGGCACCGGTCGAGGGGCGAGGTGACGATCGCGGTGAGCGGGACGGCGGCGAGCCGCGCGGCGACCGCCGCGGCCTGCTTGTCCCCTCGCTCGTCGAGGTGCAAGCCGGGGGTGCGGCCGGCGAGCACCGGACCGGTCATGTGGGTCAGGCCGTGACGGACGAGCAGCAGGGTCGACACAGTTCAGCCTCGGGTTCGCGGGTCTCAGGTGGCGGAGATGACGCCGCCGCCGAGCAGCCCGAACAGCAGCAGCCCGAGCGCGACGCGGTAGACGATGAAGACGTACGTGCCGTGCCGGGAGATCCACCGCATCAACCAGGCGATCGAGGCGAGGCCGACCACGAACGCCACGACGATGCCGACGACGGTCGAGCCGGCACTGGCCCCGCTCCCACCGCCGATGTCACGCAGCTCGAACAGCCCGGACAGGACGACGGCGGGCACCGAGAGCAGGAACGAGAACCGGGCCGCGGTCGGGCGGTCGAGACCGCGGAACAGCCCGGCGGTGATGGTCGTGCCCGAGCGGGAGGCGCCCGGGATCAGCGCCACCGCCTGGGCGACCCCGACGGCGACGGCGTCCTTGAGGTTCAGGTCCTCCTCGTCGCGCTCGCGCTTGCCGATCCGCTCGGCGGCAAGCAGGACGAGCGCCAGCACGATGAGCGTCGAGGCGACGAGCCACAGGTTCCGGGCGCCGGTCTCGATGGGGTGACTGAAGATCAGTCCGAACACGCCGACCGGGATGGTCGCGAGGATGAGGTAGACGCCCATCCGGAACTCCAGACCGGAGCGCTGCTCGCGGTGGACCAGCCCCCGGAAGAACCCGACGGTGACGTTGAGCAGTTCCTTCCAGAAGAACAGCAGGATCGCGAGGCACGTCCCGAGCTGGATCACCGCGGTGTAGGCGGCGCCCGGGTCGTCCCAGCCGATCAGCGCCGGGACGATCCGCAGGTGGGCGCTGGAGCTCACCGGGAGGAACTCGGTGAGGCCCTGGACGATCCCGTAGACGAACGACTGCCCGACGCTGACGTCGCTCACGAAGCGTGGCCCGAGGCCTGCAAGGCTTCCAACGACGACGTGAGGATGGCCCGGCGCGCCTCGAGGCTCTCCGCGAACGGGACGATGTTGAGCGTCGTGACGCCGGCCTCGGCGAACCCGGCCATCCGCTCGGCGATCCGCTCGACCGGTCCGAGCAGCGAGGTGTCGTCGACGAACTTCTCGGGCACGGCCGCGGCGGCACCGGCGTAGTCGCGCGACAGGTACAGGTCCTGGACCTGCTTCGCCTCGTCCGCGTACCCCATGTCGGAGGCCAGCCGGTTGTAGAAGTTCTTCTCCCGGCTGCCCATCCCGCCGACGTAGAGCGCGGCGTAGTTGCGGACGGGTGCGGCGCAGGCGGCGACGTCGTCGCCGATGACGGTCGGGACGGTGGCGACGACGTCGAAGCCCTCCAGACCGTCGTGCCCGGCCTTGGCGCGGCCGGTGCGGAGGTGGCCGAGGGCGTCCTCGGCGTGGCTCGGCGCGAAGAAGATCGACAGCCAGCCGTCGGCGATCTCGCCGGTCAGCTCGAGGTTCTTCGGCCCGACCGAGGCCAGGTACACCGGGATGCGGTCGCGGACCGGGTGGACGGTGAGGGTGAGGGCCTTGCCGGGGCCGTCGGGCAGCGGGAGCGTGTAGTGCTGCCCGTCGTACTTCACCCGCTCGCGGGACAGCGCGAGCCGGACGATGTCCACGTACTCGCGGGTGCGGCCGAGCGGCTTGTCGAAGCGGACGCCGTGCCAGCCCTCGGAGACCTGCGGGCCGGACACACCGAGGCCCATGCGGAACCGGCCGCCCGACAGCGTGTCGAGCGTGGCGGCGGTCATGGCCGCCATCGCGGGCGTGCGGGCCGGGATCTGCATGATCGCCGCGCCGATGTCGATCCGCTCCGTCTGCGCGCCGACCCACGCGAGCACGGTCGGCACGTCGGACCCGTAGGCCTCCGCGGCCCAGACGACGGAGTAGCCGAGGGTGTCGGCCTCCCTCGCCAGCGCGAGGTTGTCGGCGTCGTTGCCCGCGCCCCAGTACCCGAGATTCAGACCCAGCTCCACGGCGGTGACCCTAGCTGCTGCCCGTGTCCGGTCGATGTGGCGCGCGTCGTCCACAGGGTCGCCCGGCGGACGGGGTCGCCGCACTAGGTTGGGCTCCCGTGGAACAGCGCGCGGTCGGACGCAGCGGCCTGACGGTCTCGCACCTCGCCCTCGGGACGATGACCTGGACCGGCGAGGCCGCGGCCACCGACCCCGACGAGGCGGCGGCGCTGCTCGTCGCCTTCCGCGACGCGGGCGGGACGTTCGTCGACACCGCCGCGAGCTACGGCGAGGGCGTCTCGGAGCAGATCCTCGGCCGGCTGGTGGGTGACGTCGTCCCCCGCGAGGAGCTGGTCATCGGCACCAAGGCCGGGATCGTGCGCCGCGGCCAGGAGCGGTGGGTCGACGCCTCCCGCGGCGCCCTGCTGCGCGCGCTGGACCGTTCGCTGCTGCGGCTCGGCGTCGACGACGTCGACCTCTGGCAGGTGCACAGTCCCGATCCGGCGGTGCCGATGGAGGAGACCCTCTCGGCGCTCGACCACGCGGTCAATTCCGGGAAGGCCCGGTACGTGGGGGTCTCGAACTACAACGGCTGGCGTACCGGCCGGGCCGCCGCCTGGCAGCTCGCGGTCCCCGGCCGGGCGCGGCTGGTCAGCAACCAGGTCAGCTACTCGCTGCTCGACCGCGGGATCGAACGCGAGGTGGTGCCGGCGTCGGCCGCGCTCGGGCTCGGGCTGCTGCCCTACTCCCCGCTCGGCGGTGGCGTGCTCACCGGCAAGTACCGGGCCGGGGTCCCCGCGGACTCCCGGCTCGCGACCCTCGGCCGGGTGGTCGCCGACCTCGACCGTCCCGACACGCACGGCGTGGTCGAGGCGGTCGCGACGGCCGCCGACGGCCTCGGCACCTCACCCACCGCGGTCGCGCTGGCGTGGGTGCGCGACCAGCCGGGTGTGGTGGCGCCGATCCTCGGCGCCCGCACCGTGGGTCAGCTGACGGCCGCGCTCGCCAGCGAGCAGCTGGTGCTGCCGGAGGAGATCCGCGCCGCGCTGGACGACGTCTCCGCCCCCGCGTTCGCGTACCCCGAGGACGTCGAGCGGACGTTGTGAGCGCCCCGGACGGGCCT
>CAXUNA010000459.1:0-3731 GCA_964252095.1 uncultured Jatrophihabitans sp.
GTGCCGGCGGGCGGGTACTGCCCGGTCACCGTCGGCGGCAGGTACGGGTCGACCGAGGTGGGCGGCGTGTAAGGCCGGCTCGGCTGCGGGGCGGTCGGCTGCGGGTACTGCGGGGGCTGCGGGGTGACGCGCGGTGGCTCCGGCGCGGCCGGGGCGTCACCTGTCCCGATCCTGGTCGTGGGTCCCCAGGGGCTGCCCGGGTCTGGTTGTCGCTGCTCCCCGCCCGCCATCCGACCTGTATAGCGAGACCAGCCGTGAGCGAACACAGCCCCGTCCCGCCCGGTTCTGTCGGACCCCCTCGTTAACCTCGACCGATGTGACGGCACCGGGCGTGGAGGCATCCTCCGCCCGAGCCGGTTCCGGGTGGCTGCGGCGCCTCGGCGCGTACTGCCTCACCCACCGCCGTGACCTCTACCTCGCCTTCGGCAGTGCCGCGCTCGGTGCCGTGGTCTCGGCCGGGGTGCCGCTGGTCGTGCGCCACGTCGTCGACGACGTCCTCGCCCCCGCCGGCCGCGGGGCACCGCCCAGCGTCACGCCGTGGCTGGTGCTGCTCGTCGTCGCCGCGGTGGTGCAGTTCGGTCTCACGTTCGTGCGGCGGTTCACCGCGGGCCGGCTCTCGCTCGACGTCCAGCGCGACATGCGCGACGACGTCTTCACCTCGCTGGTGCGCCTCGACGGGTCCGGCCAGGACCGGCTCAACACCGGGCAGGTGGTGAGCCGGGCGATCACCGACATCGGCCTGGTCCAGGGCCTGCTCTCGTTCATCCCGATCCTGTCGGCGAACGTGCTGCTGTTCCTCGTCTCGCTCGTCGTGATGGTCGTGCTCTCCCCCACCCTCACGCTGGTCACCGTCGCCGTGGTCCCCGCGCTGTGGCTGGTCGCGTCCCGTTCACGGCGCGACCTGTTCCCCGCGAACTGGGACGCCCAGCAGCAGGCCGGCGAGGTGGTCGGGCAGGTCGAGGCGGCCGTCACCGGTGTGCGGGTGGTGAAGGGGTTCGGCCAGGAGCAACGCGAACTCGACGACCTCGACCACCGCGTCACGCGGTTGTTCGCCAGCCGGATGCGGGTGGTGCGGCTGCAGAGCCGCTACGCGCCGGCCCTGCAGGCCGTCCCCGCCATCGGCCAGGTCGGGGTGCTGCTGCTCGGCGGCTGGCTCGCGCTGCACGGTCACATCACCATCGGCACCTTCCTCGCGTTCTCCACCTACCTCGGGCAGCTGGTGAGCCCGGTCCGGCAGCTGACCGCGCTGCTCACCATCGGCCAGCAGGCCCGCGCGGGCGTCGAGCGGGTGCTCGAGATCGTCGACGCGCGGCCGGAGGTCGTCGACCGGCCGGACGCGGTCGACGTCCCGGCGGGTCCGGTCGACGTCGAGTTCGACGACGTCCGGTTCGGCTACGAGGCCGACGAGCCGGTGCTCGACGGCGTGTCGTTCACGATCGCCGCGGGCGAGACCGTCGCGGTGGTCGGCACGGCGGGCTCGGGCAAGTCCACCCTGGCCCAGCTGATCCCCCGCTTCTACGACGCCGACGCCGGTAGCGTCCGGGTGGCCGGGGTCGACGTGCGCGACCTGCGACGGGAATCCCTGCGCACCGCGGTCGCCGTGGTGTTCGAGGAGGCGTTCCTCGTCTCGGCCTCGGTGCACGAGAACATCGCCTACGGAGCGCCCGATTCCACCGACGAGCAGGTCCACGCCGCGGCCCGCGCCGCCTCGGCCGACGGCTTCATCACCGCGTTGCCGGAGGGGTACGCCACCACCGTCGGCGAGCGCGGGCTCACCCTCTCGGGCGGTCAGCGGCAACGGCTCGCCCTCGCGCGGGCCCTGCTCCGCGACCCGCGGGTGCTCGTGCTCGACGATGCCACCTCGGCCGTCGATCCGCGGGTCGAGCTGGACATCCTCGACGCGATCCGTGACGTCCTCGGGCGTGAACCGTTGCGCAGTGCACTGGTCATCGCCCACCGCCGGTCGACCCTCGCCCTCGCCGACCGGGTCGTCGTCCTCGACGGCGGCCGGGTCGTGGCGTCGGGCACCGTCGACGAGCTGGAGCAGACCTCACCGGTGTTCCGTCGGCTGTTCGTCGACGGCGCCGCGGAAACCGACCCGGGCGACACCGCCGTGGGTGCGGCGGGTGCGATGCGCATCGCCGCCCGGGCGCTGGGGAGCAACGCGGGATTCCGTGGCGGCGCCGCGGGTTTCCTCGCCGATGTCCCGCCCGACGCCAAGCTGCTGGCCTCGCTCGAGGCCCTGCCCCCGGCCTCCGACTCACCCGACGTCCCGGAGGAGCAGGCCCGCGCGGCCGAGCCGGAGTTCGGGCTTCGCCGCCTGCTGCAACCGTTCCGGCGGGTGCTGCTGTTCGGCCTGCTGCTGGTCGGTCTCGACAGCATCGCGCAGCTGCTGGTCCCGGCGCTGATCCGCACCGGCATCGACCGCGGCGTCGTCACCGCGCACTTCCCCACCCTGCTGGTGGTGTCGCTCGCAGCGTTCGGCGTGCTGCTGGTCGACTGGGGCATCAGCCGGGCGGGCCAGCGGGTCACCGGCCGCACCGGTGAGCGGTTGCTCTACAGCCTGCGGGTCAAGACCTTCGCGCAGCTGCAACGGCTCGGCCTCGACTACTTCGAGCGCGAGCTCGGCGGCCGGATCATGACCCGGATGACCACCGACGTCGACGCCCTGTCGAACTTCCTGCAGACCGGTCTCGCGACCACGGTGGTCAGCCTGTTCACCCTCGTCGGCGTGCTCGTCGCGCTGGTGCTGGTCGACGGCGAGCTCTCGCTGGTCCTCGTGGCGATGCTGCCGGTCCTCGCGCTCGCCACCTGGCTGTTCCGGCGTAAGGCGGTGCCGCAGTACGTCGAGGCGCGGGAGCGGGTCGGGGCGGTCAACGCGCAGCTGCAGGAGAACGTCTCGGGCACCCGGGTCACGCAGGCGTACACCCGCGAGCAGCGCAACCGGGCGAGCTTCCGCGCCGCGGCGCAGCGCTACCGCGACAGTCGCCTCAAGGCGCAGCGCTACATCGCCACGTACTTCCCGTTCGTGCAGTTCCTCTCCGACCTCGCGGGCGCGCTCGTGCTCGTGCTGGGCGCGAGCCGACTGCACGCGGGCACGCTCAGCGCCGGCGCACTGATCGCCTTCTTCCTCTACCTCGACGCGTTCTTCGGGCCGGTCCAGCAGCTGTCGCAGGTGTTCGACGGCTACCAGCAGAGCGCCGTCGGCCTCGCCCGGCTCCGCGACCTGCTGCGCACGCCGACCTCGACGCCGCTGCCTCTGCACCCCCGCCCGGTCGACCGGATCCACGGCCGGATCGAGCTGCGCGACGTCGACTTCGCGTACACCGGCGCGGAGACGCCGGCGCTGCGCGGGATCGACCTCGTCGTCGAGCCCGGACAGTCGGTGGCGCTCGTCGGTCAGACCGGCGCCGGCAAGTCGACGATCGTCAAGCTGGTCGCGCGGTTCTACGACCCCACCGCGGGCAGCGTGCTGGTCGACGGCCGCGACCTGCGCGAGCTCGACCTCGCCGGGTACCGCTCGCACCTCGGGTTGGTGCCGCAGGAGGCGTACCTGTCACCGGGCACGGTGCGGCAGGCGATCGCGTACGGCCGGCCCGACGCCACGGCCGCCGAGGTCGAGGCGGCCGCACGGGCCGTCGGCGCCGACGGCGCTATCACCGCGCTGCCCGGCGGTTACGACCACCAGGTCGGCGAACGGGGCCAGAACCTGTCGGCCGGGCAACGGCAAC
>CAXUNA010000460.1:0-3729 GCA_964252095.1 uncultured Jatrophihabitans sp.
GCCGGCACCGCCGGAGCGTCCGGCGCCCCGGTCGCGGGCGCCACCCTCACCATCGCCGTCACCGCCGCGCCCAACAGTCTCGACCCCGGCACGGTCGCCAACGCCGCGTCGACGTTCACGATGCTGGCCTACGACTCGCTGACCTACCTCGACGGCAACGGCACGGTGCAGCCGGGCCTCGCCACCTCGTGGAAGTACGTCGGCGACAGCAACACCCAGTTCGAGCTGACGATCCGCGACGGCCTGAAGTTCGCCGACGGCTCGCCGCTCACCGCCGAGGCCGTCAAGAACTCCCTCGACTACACGCGGGGTGCGGGCGGTGCGCAGTCGGTCGCGCTCGCCGCCGTCACCTCGGTCACCACGAGCGGGAACACCGTGTCCCTCACGCTCTCGGCGCCGAACCCCGAGCTGCCGCAGGCGCTCGACCAGTACAACGGCATCGGCTCGGTCATCAGCCCGACCGGCTTGAAAGACCCGAGCACGCTGACCGTCGGCAACGCCAGCCAGGGCATCGGCGCGTACACGTTCGACCCCGCGGACAGCGTCGCTGGTGACCACTACACCTACAACGCCACCGAGGGGTATTGGGACACCGACCGCCAGCACTTCAAGAAGATGGTGCTGCGGGTCATCGCCAACCCGCAGTCGGTGGTCAACGCGTTGAAGACCGGCCAGGTCGACGCCGTCATCGGCGGCGACGTCACCGTCAAGTCCCAGGTCGAGGCGGCCGGCGCCCGCGCGTTCGCCTACCCGTTCGTGGTCCAAGGGCTGAGCCTGCTCGACCGCTCGGGGAAGGTCAGCAAGCCGCTCGGCGACGTCCGGGTCCGGCAGGCCATCAACTACGCGCTCGACCGGTCGACCATCGCGAAGGCGGTCCTGGGCGCCGACGGTGTCCCCACCACCCAGACCGTGCTCAAGGGGGCCGATGGCTACTCCGACTCCGCAGCAGAGCAGTACGGATACGACGTCGACAAGGCGAAGGACCTGTTGAGCCAGGCCGGCTACCCCGACGGGTTCACGCTGCCGGTCGCCTCTGTCGCCTTCGGCGGCATCGACACCATGGCGCAGGCGATCAAGGGTGAACTGTCCAAGGTCGGCATCACGGTCGAGCTGAAGACCGCCACCGACCTGCAGACCTACATCGGCGACCTCACCGGCGGTCAGTACCCGGCGGCCGCGATCGGGTACGGCGCGCAGTCGGTGTTCGCCGAGGGCCAGGGCCTGTTCCTGCCCACCGCCCCGGTGTTCAACGGGTTCAAGACCGACGACCCGAAGCTGGTCGCGCTGTACAACCAGGCCGCGGCCGCCGCGCCCGACCAGCGCAAGCAGCTGGACCAGCAGATCGTGGAGTACCTCGTCGACCAGGCGTGGTTCGCGCCGGTCGCGTTCTCGCCGGTCGTCTACTACAGCGGCGCGGACATCGGGGGC
This sequence comes from uncultured Jatrophihabitans sp., assembly GCA_964252095.1. Classification (GTDB taxonomy): domain Bacteria; phylum Actinomycetota; class Actinomycetes; order Mycobacteriales; family Jatrophihabitantaceae; genus CAXUNA01. Next base: position 1,429 of record CAXUNA010000460.1, read on the forward strand.
ATCACGCTCACCGCCGGCAACCCGGTCCCCAGCCCCCTCGACTGGTACACCACCAAGTAGACCGGCGTGCGCAAACTCCTGCTCCGGTGGCTCGTGACCGCCGTGTCCCTTATGTTCGGCGTCTCGATCCTCACCTTCGTGCTGGCGAGCCTGGTGCCGGGCGACGCGGCCCGCTCCATCCTCGGCCTCGACGCCACGCCGGCGCAGTACCAGCAGCTGCGGACACAACTCCACCTCGATGAACCACTGTGGCAGCAGTACTGGCGCTGGCTGACCCGCGCGCTGCACGGCGACTTCGGGACCTCGCTGCAGTCCTCGGACGCAGTGAGTCGCGAGCTGCTCGGCCGGTTGCCGGTCACACTCTGGCTGGTCGCCGGTGCCGTGGTCTTCGCCGGGGTCGTGGGCGTCGGGCTCGGCGTGGCGAGTGCCCTACGGGGTGGGTGGCTCGGCAAGATCGTCGACGCCGTCTCCCTGCTCGGCCTCGCGGTACCGAGCTTCTGGCTCGGCCTCGTCCTCGTGACGCTGTTCGCGGTGGAGATCCCCCTGTTCCCCGCCACCGGCTCGGTCCCGTTCAGCGAGTCACCGCTGCTGTGGTTCGAGTCCTTGGTCCTGCCGGTGGTGACACTCGGGATCGGGGCCGCCGCGCCGATCGCCAAGCAGACCCGCGACGGGGTGCTGGCCGAACTCGATCGTGACTACGTGACGGTGCTGCGGTCCCGCGGCATCGGCGAGCGGCGGATCATCGGCCGCCACGTGCTCCGTAACGCCGGCACGCCGGTCCTGAGCGTCGTCGGGCTCGTGACGGCGGGGCTGTTCGGTGGTGCCGTGCTGGCCGAGATCGTCTTCGTGATGCCGGGCCTCGGCAGCCTGGTCGTGAGCGCGGCGTCGTTTCACGACCTCCCGGTGCTGCAGGGCGTCGCGGTCGTGTTCACGCTGCTGGTCGTCGTCGTCAACCTCTTCGTCGAACTGGGCTACGCCGCCCTCAACCCGAAGGTCCGGACATGACGAGCTCCCTACGCCGGTTCCGCCGCAAGCCGCTGGGCGTCGCCGCCCTCACCTGGCTGCTGCTGGTCGCGGTCGCGAGCGTCCTCGCGCCGGTGCTCGCACCGTACGGCGCCGACGAGCAGGACCTCACCCAGGTCCTGTCCGCTCCGACCGCGCAGCATCTGCTCGGCACCGGTGCTCTCGGCCGGGACATCCTGAGCCGGCTGCTGTACGGCGGGCAGGTCACCTTGCTCGGCGCGGTGATCTCCTGCGCGATCTACGTCGCGGTCGGGGTGCCGCTCGGCGTGTGGGCCGGGTACGCCGGCGGGATCGTCGAACGGGTGGTGCTGCGACTGGCCGACCTGGTCTACGCGGTGCCGGCGATCATCGTCTTGCTCGTCGTCGTCGCGATCTTCCCGGGCAACGAGACCGCCGCCATGGTGGCGCTGGGTCTGCTCGGCGCCCCCGGCCTGGCCCGGGTCGTCCGATCCGTCACCCGCGAACTGCGGGAGGAACTGTTCGTCCGGGCCGCTCGCATCTCGGGGCTCGGACCCGTCACGATCATGCGGCGCCACATCCTGCCGCGGGTGCTCGGCATCGTCATCGTGCAGACCTCACTGTTCGCCGCCGCCGCCGTGCTGCTCGAGACCGGCCTGGGCTTCCTCGGCGTCGGCACCGACCAGGCCAGCTGGGGCGGACTGATCGCCGAGGCCTCGAGCAACCTCGGCGTCCAGCCGTGGCTGCTGGTGCCGTCCGGGCTCGTCGTCATCCTGTTCGTGCTGTCGCTCGGCCTGGTCGGCGACGCGGTGCGCGACACCGTCGCCGAACGCTCCGGGGTGGTCCGCCAACCGAGGAAACGTCGCGCCCGCAGCACCGCCCCGACCGCCACGAGCGTCGACCCCGTCGACCCCGACGCCCTGCTGTCTGTCCGCGGGCTCACCGTCGCCTTCGAGACCGAGGACGGCCCGCTGCCGGTCGTCACCGGCGTCGACCTCGACGTCCGGCCGGGCGAGGCCGTCGGCATCCTCGGCGAGTCCGGCTGCGGCAAGTCGGTCACCGCCCGGGCGGTCAACGGTCTGTTGCCCGGTGGCGGCCGGGTCACCGCCGGCACCGTGGTCTTCGAGGGCCGCGACCTCGCGACACTGTCGTCCACCGACCTACGGGCCGTCCGGGGCGCACGGATCGGGTGGATCTCGCAGGAACCCATCAACAGCCTCGACCCGTCGTTCACCGTCGGTTCGCAGGTGGCCGAGGCCGTCCGCGCCCACCGCCGGTGCAGCCGGGCCGAGGCCCGCCGCCGCGCCGTCGACCTGCTGA
>CAXUNA010000461.1:0-915 GCA_964252095.1 uncultured Jatrophihabitans sp.
GGCGTCGCCGCTCGCCGTCATCCCGGTCACCGGCGCCGGCGCCCCCGGTCCGCGGGTCGGGTCCCGCTCGACGATCGTCGGTCAGGTGCTCCGGACCGACAACGTCGGTGCCGGTGCGCGGTTCTTCGTCGTGCGGGCCGACGGCCTCGCGCCGGTCACCGAGTTGGAGGCGGCGCTCGTGCTGGGCGCGCCCCAGAACCGGGTGGCGTACGGCGCCGCCGAGCCCGATCCGATCGACGTCGCCTCGGCGGACGCGCTCGGTGCGACCCAGTCCGCGGAGCGCCTCCCGGAACCGCCGTCGGCGGACGGCACCAACAGCGCCTCGGCGTATCCCGAGACGGTGCCGAAGGTCCGGCCGCTCACCAACGACCTCACCGCGGGCTTCGTGGTGTGCGCCAGCAGCCCGGGGCAGGGGCAGACGGCCATCATCGCGGGGCCGACCCTCCCGCTCCCGGCCGGTGCGCTCCCGGTGACCACTCCGCCCTCGACCGACCCGCGGCTCGCGGACGCCGTGTTCGTCGCGCCCGGCCGCGGGCTCGTCGTCGCGGGGGGGGCCCCCCCCCCCCCCCCCCCCCGGCCCGCCCGGGGGGCCCGGGGCGGCTTCGCGCCCGGACCACGCGTTCACCGGGGTCGATGGCACCGGCATTGCTCAGCTCGGTTGGTCGAACTCACCAAAGGAGACCACCGATGGCAGCCGCCAAGACCAAGTCGAGCAAGGCCAAGAAGACCAGCCGGTGCTGGGCCGGGTACGAGCCGACGCCGGGGAAGAAGCCCGGGTCGAAGGGCAGTTGTAAGAAGAAGTGATGCCGGCCGCGGGTCAGTGCTTGAAATGCCGCTGCCCGGTCAGGACCAGCGCGCCGCCGTGGGCGTCGATCAGGTCGATCGTGTCCTGATCCTTGAGTGACCCGCCCGGGT
>CAXUNA010000461.1:925-3706 GCA_964252095.1 uncultured Jatrophihabitans sp.
CGCGGGCTCGTCGTCGCGTCGGCGGCCGCCGCCGACTCCCCGCAGGGCACGACCTACCTCGTCACCGACCAGGGCACGAAATACCCGATCGGATCGAAGGAATCGTTGTCAGCGCTCGGGTACGGCTCGGTGCGGGCGGCCGGTGTCAGCTCGTCGCTGTTGGCGCTGCTGCCCACCGGTCCCGCGTTGTCGCAACCCGCGGCCGAGACGGTCGCCGCCGTGGGCGCCGAGCAACCGACCGCCACGGCGTCGGACCAACCGTCGTCGCCGGCCGCGAGTGGCGCGCCCACCGCGAGCGGCTCACCCTCGCCGACCGGCAGCTGACCGTGGCTCCCACGGTCGAACTGCGCCGACTCGCGGCCGATGACTGGCGTGTCTACCAGCGGATCCGCGTGGCGGCACTGGGTGATTCCCCGCGCATGTTCGGCTCCGACCTCGACCGCGAGAACGCGTTCACCGAGGCGGAGTGGCGGCAACGCACCGTCGGCATGACTGTTGCCGTGAGCAACGACGAGCCCCTCGGCGTGGCCGGTTGGCACTGGACCGACGAGCCGCGGACCGCCGACCTGGTGGCGATGTGGGTCGCCCCGGCGGGCCGTGGCAGAGGCGTCGGAGTGGCCCTCGTCCGCGACATCGTCGCCCAGGTGGTCACCGACCGCGGTGCCACCCTCGAACTCGGTGTGCTCGTCGACAACGACGTCGCGACCGATCTCTACCGGCGCGAGGGTTTCGTCGACATCGGCCGTGAGGTCGGGATCCGCAGCGGGGACCTGCTCCGTCGGATGCGGTACGGAGGAGACGTCTGATGAACACCGACCCGCTCCCGGAGGCCCCGATCAAGGTCGCGGTGGTCGAGGACCACCCGCTCTACCGCGCTGCGGTGGCCGATGTGCTCGCCGCCACCGAGGGATTCGAGCTCGGTGCGGTCGCCGAGTCGGTCGCGCAGTTCGCCTCGCACAACCAGCCGCAGGGCAGCGTGGTCGTGCTCGACCTCAACCTGCCGGGCGTCCACGACGCCGCCGCCGTGCTCGAGGTGAACGGTATGGGGCACCGCGTGCTCGTCGTCTCCGCGCAGGCGGGACAGGAGCAGGTACTCGGCGCCATCGCCGCCGGCGCCCGCGGGTACCTCACCAAGGACGCCGGCGGTGACGAGATCGTCCGTGCGATCCGCGAAGTCGCTGCCGGCAACAGTTACGTCAGCCCGACGCTGGCGTCGTTCCTGCTCGGCTCGGCGCGCGACCGCTACGCCGGTCCGAAGCTCGAACTGTCGGCCCGCGAGCGCGAGGTGCTCTCGCTCGTCGCCGCCGGCGAGCGCGACCAGGACATCGCCGAGACGTTGATGATCAGCGTCCGGACGGTGCGCTCGCACCTCGACCGCATCCGTGACAAGACCGGCCGCCGGCGTCGTCCCGAACTCACCCGCCTCGCGATCGAGGAGGGCATCGTCCACGAGCGACGCGACTGACGCGCGATGCCGCCTCTGCGACCTCACGCGGGTCGTCGCGTCCCGGCGTGACCGACCGGGACGCCGCTGCCACGCCGTTCCAGCGCACCACCCGACCCGCTCGGCGTCCGACTGCTAGAAGGTGCCCTTCTCGCCGACGTCGAGGATCTGCGTCGGGATGATGAGGATGTCGCGGGCCAGCAGGTCGGTGGCGATCCCCAACGCGGCCGCGATGTGCGGGGTCTGCATGTGGGCATCGAGGTCGGCCTGGCTGCGCCACTTCTCGACGGTGACGAACGTGTCGGGCTCGGCGACCCCGCGCTGCAGGCTGTAGAGGACGCATCCCTCCTCGCTGTGCGTGCCGGTGGCGAGGTCCCGTAGGGCCGCCTCCAGGGTGTCCCCGGTGCCGGGCTTTCCTGCGATGACAGCGACGGTGCCGATCACGGTGTCTCCTTCGACGTCGGACGTGGGACCCCGATCCTGCCCCGCCCGGCTACCGCGTGCGGCGGCGGGTGACGAGCTCACCCGCGAGGGTGGCCGCCGCGACCAGGCCGACGAACGCCGAGTAGCCCAACGCGGTGTGCAACAGTCCGAGGTGGGTGACGAGGACGCCGCCGATCACCGCCGGGATGCTGAAGCCGAGGTAGCTCAGGACGTACACCGCCGAGAGCAACCCGGCCCGCTCGTGCGGCTCGGCCAGCTGCGTGACACCGCGCAGGGCGCCGAGGAAGCCGACGCCGAAGCCCGCGCCCGCCACGATCCCCGCGACCACGAACAGCCACAGCGACGACGTCGCGAGCGAGACGAGCACCAACGCGGCGCCCGCGATGAGGGCGACGGTCCCGATCCGGGTCATGGGCGCGGCCGCGACGTCACGCAGCAGGAACGCGAACAGGGCGCCCGCGGCCGGGAGCAGGGCGATGATCAGCCCGGTCTCGGCGTGGTTGGTGAGGCCGAAGACGATCGCGAGGATCGAGCCGCCGAGCGAGAGCACCATGCCGCCGAGGGCCCAGGAGGCGATCATGACCGGCGCCGAACGCAGGAACGGCGCACGGGCGGAGCGGGGGACGGACACCTGGGGCCGCAGCGACGCCAGCGCGCCCGGCTGCCGTTGCACCGATTCCGGCAGGATCCCGACGACCGCCGCGAGGACCACGAACAACCCGCCGAGCAGCCAGAAGACGAACTGGGACGGGTCGGGGCCGTACTGCACGAGCACGCCCGCGCCCACGGCGCCCGCGGCGAGCCCGGCCGTCGGGGCGAGGCTGTTGACCAACGAGCCCAGCCGCGAGCCGTCGGCGGGCTGCAGGTCGAGCAGGTACGCGCCGAGCACGGCG
>CAXUNA010000462.1:0-3695 GCA_964252095.1 uncultured Jatrophihabitans sp.
GGCGGGCGCCGCTGCCGCGGACCCGGGCGCGAAGGCGGCGGTGACCGGTGTCAGCAGGGTCGCGACGACGGCCACCGCGGTACGTCGACGGAACAGGGAACGGTGTCGGGGCATGGCCTACCGCCTGGAGGGAGGTGTTGGAGAGGTCCGACTGGTCACAGCCGGCGCATCGGAGTCTTCGCGAGCCGGGCCGTCCCGGGGTATCGGTCGATCGACCAGTCCGACCGGCCGGAGCAGATCAGGATCATGTCAAGCCTGTTCAGAACGGCCGAAACTCCCCTCAAACTGTCGTGACGGCCGATCTCTGGCGCGAGGACGGTGATGGCAGTACGTCACGAGGGGTTCGTCGGTCGGCGGGCGGAGCTCTCGCTGATCCAACAATCGATTGCCGTCGAGGCCGGGCGGGTCGTCGTCGTGGTCGGGGACGCGGGAGTCGGGAAGAGTCGGTTGGTGCGGGCCGCCGTGGCGCGCGCCGGTGTCGACGTCGTCACCGGTTCCTGCCTGCCGCTCTCCTCCCCGCTGCCGTTGCTGCCGATCGTCGACGTCCTCGCGGCCCTCCCGCCACCGATCGCCGGGTCGATGCCGATGTGGGTCGTCGACGAGATCGCGCGGCTGGTGCCGCCCTGCGACGACAATGCGCAGGCGGCGCCGGCGCCGGTCACCGCCGGTGACGGCTGGGGCCAACACCGGCTGTTCGACGCCGTGGGGCGCCGGCTCGACGCGCACGGGCGTCACGGGCGTCGGGCGGTTGTCGTCGAGGACCTGCACTGGGCGGACCCCGCCACGTTGGACTGCCTGTTGTACCTGCTCGCACCGGCCCACCGCCCGTCGTTGTCGATGGTGGTGACCGTGCGCGCCGACGAGCCCGCGCCCGCCGTGCAACGGTGGCTCGCGACGTTGCCGTCGCTGCCCGACGTGGTGCGACTCGACCTCGAACCGCTGAGCGAGGACGAGACCGCCGATCTCGCCGAGGTGCTCGGGAACGGCCGCCCGGTGGGTCTCAGCCCGGTCGACCTGCACAGGCGGACGCGCGGGAACGCTCTGTTCGTCGAGCAGATACTCCTGCACGGTGACGGCACCACCGAGGTGCCACCAGGCCTCGCCGCCCTGCTGACCGCCCGCCTCGACAGCGTCACCGGCCTGGCGCGGGCCGTCGTCGACGCGCTGGCCGTGGCCGGTCGTCCACTGACGGAAGGGCTGCTCGCCGAGGTGTGTGCGGCGACCACGTCTGAGGTGGGCACCGCGGTACAGGAGCTGTCGGCGCGTCACCTGCTCGCCCCTGCGCGGGGCGCGGACACGGAGCTGCGCCACGCCCTGCTCGGGGAGGTGGCGAACGACCAGCTGAGTCCGTCCGCGCGACGCGCACTGCACAGCCGGCTCGCCGACGCGTTGGCCGCGGCGCCCACATCCGTCCCATCGTCGGTGGTCGCGGACCACCTCGCGGCCGCGGGTCGTGACGGTGACCAGGTGCGGTTCCGGGTCGCCGCGGGAAGCGAAGCCGACCGCGTCGGCGCGGCCACACAGGCGGCGGCGCAGTATCGCCGCGCCCTCGACCTCTGGCCCGCTCGGCCCGGGTCCGACGACGACCTCGCCGACCTGTTCAGCGTGGCGTGGACGGCCACCGCCAACGCCGGTGACCGCACGGGCGCCGCCGAGCTGGCGGAGCGGGCCTGGAGCGCCTTGGCGGAGCGGGTCGGGTCCGACCGCAGCGTGCGGTTGCTGACCGCGCTCGGTCACTTCCGTCGAAGCCACTCGGTCGCCGCCGGGGTGGCGGCGCTCGACCGGGCGTTACGGGTCGGCGCGAACGTGGACCCACTGTCGCTGGTGCACGCGCACCGTGAGTACGCGGCGGTGTTGCTCTCGACCGGGGACTTCGAGCGGGCCCGTCGGCACACGGTGGCCGCTCTCGACCTCCTGCCGGAGTCAGGGCCGGCGGCCGAACGGCTGGCGCTCACCGCCATCGACGCGTGGCTGCTGGCGGCGGTCGGCCGCGCCACCGAGTCCGACCGGCGTCACGCCGAAGTTGATGAGACGTCGATCTCGGACCCCGCCACGCGGCTCGAACTCGCCGGCCGCACGGGTGATCTCCTGCTCGACTCCGGGCGCCTCGCCGACGCCGTCCGACGCGGGACTGCCGCGCTCGGCGACGCAGCAAAGGAAGGGCTGGGATCGTCCTATTGGGCGTCGATCGTCCGGTTCAACATCGGCGAGGCCCTGCTAGAGCAGGGTCGGACGCCCGTGGTGCTCGCACTGTTGGACCAGGCCGACGAGCCGGCCACGCTCGGCATCACGCCGGTGCGGCTGATGCGTGCCGACGCCTATCTGCACGCCGGGAATTCCGCGGCGGCCGAAGGTTTCTGGCGACAGATCCCGTTGGACTCGGCGGAGCCGGCCTTCCGGCGCGAGTACACGATTCGTCACCTGGAGTTCGTGGCGTGGACGTCGGCACCGTCTGAGGAAGCCCTCGCCGCTCTGGACGAGGCCATCGCCGTCCTGGCGAGGATCTGCCGGGGCGACCAATCCCAGTTCGTTGCACCGTTGCTCACTGCAGCGATGCGCGTGTGCGCTGACATCACCGAACACGCCCGGGACGCCGGAACCCCCGCGCGTGACGGCGATCGCCGCGCGGACGTTCTTCTCGACCTCGTGGCCGCCGCTCCGCGCGACCCGTTCGGCGGCCACCTCATCCCCGTGACCGCACGGGCTCACGGGCTCAGCTGGACCGCCGAACTGGCCCGACAACGGGGGGCGGCGCCGAGCACACCGTGGGCGGGTGTGGCGCAGGCCTGGGACGAACTGGGACGGCCGCACCGCGCCGGCTACGGATGGTGGCGGGAGGCGCGCGCCGGCCTGTCCGACCCGCGACGACGTAACACGGCGCGCCGGGCGGTCGCCGCGGCGGCGGGCCGCGCTCCGGGGCACGAGCCGCTCGCCCACGCCGTGCGAGAACTGTCGAAGCAGGCCCGGTTCGGCGGCCAGGTGAGCGGTGCCGCTGACCGGGAGCCGGTGGAGGCCGGCGATCTACGATCGGTTCGCGGAGCGAAGCTGACACCGCGGGAGGCAGACGTGCTGGCCCTGATCGCCGCCGGCCGCAGCAACGCCGAGATCGGTGCGGCGCTGTTCATCAGCGCCAGTACGGCCGGCGTCCACGTCAGCAACATCCTGCGGAAGTTGGGAGTCCGAACGCGGGTCGAGGCGGCCGTCATCGCCGCGCGTCAGCGGTCGGATTGATCCCTCTGGAGAGACACCATGCGGACTTCGGCCCGCGGAGAACGAGGCGTCGACGGGGGGGACAGCTTCGCCCTCAGAGGTGGACGATCGTGGGTCCGTTCACGAGGGGTCACCCCGGCGCCGGCGGGTTTGCCAGGTCGGCGACCGCGGCGGCAGCCCACGGGCCCGGAAAGGCTGCATCGACAGACTGCTTATCGTCGAACTCGAACGCGGCGATGAAGTGGTATCGGGACGGGCTGCCGTTCGGGCCGAGACCAGGCGTCGTCACGGTGAACGAACGCCGGCCGGTGAAAGCGAGACCCAGCTTGCTGTGCGTTTCGGCGTCGTGCCGGTTGCTGTTGCTCGGTGGGTTGTTGCGCGGTCTGAGCCGGCATTGTCGAGCCGCCCGACCGGCCCGACTGGCCCGACCGGCCCGACCGGCCCGACCGGCCCGACCGGCCCGACCGGCCCGACCGGCCCGACCG
>CAXUNA010000463.1:0-3688 GCA_964252095.1 uncultured Jatrophihabitans sp.
CCCTCGGGGTGGCGGTCCGCGACGCGGGGGGGACCGGCCCGCGGGTGACGGCGGGGGCGGTCACAGGCACCGCGACGCCCACGAGCGGGTGAGAACGCCGCCGGGCTGCGGGGCTCCCGCGACCCGGCGTGTCACGATGTCGAGCATGAAACCGCGCGTCCTGGTGGTCGACGACGACTCGGCCCTCGCCGAGATGCTGGGGATCGTGCTGCGCACCGACGGCTTCGATCCGTCCTTCGAGGCCGACGGGTCGGGTGCGCTCGGCAAGTTCCGCGAGGTCAAGCCCGACATCGTCCTGCTCGACCTCATGCTCCCCGGGATGTCCGGCATCGACGTGTGCCGGGCGATCCGCGCCGAGAGCGGCGTGCCGATCATCATGCTCACCGCGAAGTCGGACACCGTCGACATCGTCCTGGGCCTGGAGTCCGGCGCCGACGACTACGTCGTCAAGCCGTTCAAGCCCAAGGAACTCGTGGCGCGGATGCGCGCCCGGCTGCGGCAGCACGACGAGGTCGCGGGGGAGACCCTCACCATCGGGCCGCCGGACTCGCAGGTCGTCATCGACGTCCCCGCCCACCAGGTGTCGCGGGCGAGCGACCACACCGGCCCGATCTCCCTGACGCCGTTGGAGTTCGACCTGCTCGTCGCGCTCGCGCGCAAGCCCCGCCAGGTCTTCACCCGCGAGGTGCTGCTGGAGCAGGTCTGGGGATACCGCCACGCCGCGGACACCCGGCTGGTCAACGTGCACGTGCAGCGGTTGCGCTCCAAGGTCGAGCGCGACCCCGAACGCCCGGAGGTCGTCCTGACCGTCCGCGGGGTGGGGTACAAGGCCGGGCCTCCGTGACCCCTGCGTGCTCCCGGACCGCGTCGTGACCTCGTCCGTGCCGCTCACCCGGCGGCTCGGGCGCTGGACGCTCACGTCCGGACTCCGGTTGCGGCGGTGGACCGCCGACGGCGTGGTGCTGTCGCAGCGCTGGACGGCGTCGACCTGGCGTCGTTCCCTCTCGGTCCGGGTCGGGGTGACCACCGCGGTGCTGACCGGTGTGGTCGTGGTCGTGGTCGGGGTCGTGCTGGTCGGGCAGATCACCGACGGCGTGGTGTCGGCGAAGCGACGGGCGGCGATCCAGCAGGCCGACGCCGGTCTCACGCTCGCGCGCTCGCAGCTGGACGCGGTCACACCGGGCGACGTCGCCGCCATCGCCGGCGCGTTCGCGACGATCTCCTCGAGCCTCGCCGCCTCCACCGGCTCGACCGCAGGGCTGTTCCAGCTTTCGGTGCGCACCGACGACGCCTCGGCGCAGGCGGCCTTCCCGCGTCCGGTCGACCTGCCGGCGTCACTGCGCAAGGCGGTCCGTGACGGGCTGCAGGTCACCCAGTTCACGACCGTGCCCGTGGCCGACGGCGGCCGCGCCCCGGGGTTGGTCGTCGGCGAACCGCTGTCGACCCGCGCCGGTTCCTTCGAGCTGTACTTCCTGTTCCCGCTCGACGCCGAGCGCAACACGGTCGACCTCGTGCAGCGCACGGTGCTCATCGCGGGGCTGTCGTTGGTCCTGCTCGTGGTGCTCAGTTCGCTGCTGGTCACGCGGCAGGTGGTCGGCCCGGTCCGGCTCGCCGCACGGACGGCCGAGCGCCTCTCCGCCGGCGACTTCGCGCAGCGCATCCCGGTGTCGGGCACCGATGACCTCGCCAAACTCGGGCGTTCCTTCAACGAGATGGCCGCCAGCCTGCAGGACCAGATCCTGCGGCTGAAGGAACTGTCGCGGGTGCAGCAGCGGTTCACCTCCGACGTCTCGCACGAACTGCGCACGCCTTTGACCACGATCCGGATGGCGACCGAACTGTTGCACGAGGGACGCGACGGGTTCGCGCCCGAGCTCGCGCGCAGCGTCGAGCTGCTGGTCGGGGAGCTCGACCGCTTCGAGTTCCTGCTCGCCGACCTGCTGGAGATCTCCCGTTACGACGCGGGTGTCGCCGCGCTGGAGACCGAACAGGTCGACGTGCGCGCGGTGGTCTCCTCGGCGGTCGACGCGAACCGGGTGCTCGCGGCCCGGCACGGCAGCGAGCTGGTGGTCGACGCCGGGGAGCGGGTGGTCGCGGACATCGACGGGCGCCGCGTCGAACGGGTCCTGCGCAATCTGCTGGGCAACGCCCTCGACCACGGCAACGGCCGGCCGGTCGTCGTCACGGTCGGCTTCGACGACGACGTGGTCGCGGTGACGGTCCGCGACTACGGCATCGGGTTGCGTCCGGGAGAATCCGCGCTCGTGTTCAACCGGTTCTGGCGGGGCGACCCGTCGCGGAGCCGGCTCACGGGTGGGACCGGGCTCGGGCTGTCGATCAGTCTCGAGGACGCCCGGTTGCACGGTGGCTGGCTGCAGGCGTGGGGCGAACGCGGACACGGGGCGCAGTTCCGGCTGACGCTGCCGCGCCGGCGCGACGTCGACGTCCGGTCGTCTCCCCTCGCGCTCGAGCCGGTCGACGCCCAGGATCCGCTGCCCGCGCCGGGAACTCCCGCTCCTGCTCCCGCGCCGGTGTCGGGATGAGGCGGGCCGTCGCCGGTCGGTGGGTCGCGGCTCTCGTCGCCCTGCTGACCGTTGCAGGATGCACCGGTGTTCCCACGTCGTCGTCGCCGCAGGTGGTGCGCACGGTCGGGCTGGGGGAGTCGCCACCCGCCAGCGCGCCCGCGCCGCCCACGGGTGCCGGCCGCCAGCAGATCGTCCAGGGTTTCCTCGACGCGGTGGCCGCGAGTCCCGACCGGCTCGACGCTGCCCGCGCCTACCTCGCTCCCGACGCCGCCCAGAAGTGGACGACCACCACGGTCACGGTGGTCCGCGACCTCCGTGTGGGATTCGAGAACCGTACCGACAGCTCGGTGCCGATCGGGGGCGTGCAGGTCGGGGCACTGAACCCCAGCGGCGAGTACGTCCCGAGTCTGAAGGAGACCAGCGCGGCCTCCGTGCCGCTCGCGACGTTCCTGTTGGCGAAGAACGCGGCGGGCCAGTGGCGGATCACCAACCCGGTGCCGCCGGGGCTCTACGTGTCCGACATCGAGTTCGCCCGTTCCTTCCTGCCGAAACCCGTGTACTACCTCGACCTGGCCGGTGACCGGCTGGTGCCCGACCTGCGCTACTCCCCGCTGACCGGGCCGAGCCTGGAGTCGTGGTTGCTGACCCAGCTGGTCGGCAGTCCCCGTGACGATCTGTCCAACGCCGTCAGCGGATTCGAGCCGGCCCCGACCGGGACGCAGCGGGTGAGCGTCACACCGGGGTCGCCCACCGTGGTGCAGGTGCCCGGCGCGTCCGGGCTCGACCCGGCGCTGCGCACCGGTTTGGCCGCGCAGCTGGCGTTCACGCTGCAGTCGACGTCGTTCCAGTCCGAGTTCGAGATCCGGGACGGCAACCAGGTGGTCGACGTGCCGAACGTCGCGGAGCCGTTCGACGTGGGCGACTTCGCCGACCTCGCCCCCGTGGACGACGACTCGCCGGCGGCCGTCACCTTCGTGCGCAACGGGGCGGTGGTCGACTCGAGCGGCAAGCCGCTCACCGGTGTCCTCGGCACCGACGCGTACGACCTCGACAACGCGGTGTTCGACGGCGACGGCGGCCGCACGCTGGTCGCCGGCACGAGCGGGCCGACGGGTCCCACCGGCGCGCGCCGACTCCTGGTCGGCGGCGCCACGGGTCTCGCG
>CAXUNA010000464.1:0-249 GCA_964252095.1 uncultured Jatrophihabitans sp.
GCTGACGACCGTCTGGTCGACCGTGACCCCCTCGTCGGTGCCGGCGGAGATCGTGACGGTCCACTCGAAGCCCTGGCCGGGCGCGAGCGCGACGACCCGGGCGGCGTGGACCGGCGCTCCGAGGGTGGTTCCGACCGCGTCGAGGCCCTTCACCGCCGCGGCGTCGGCGACCTGCTGCTGCAGCGCGGCGTTCTGGCGGCGCAGGTCGGCGTTCTGCGTCTGCAGGGCCTGGTCGGCGTCGTCCCCGCC
>CAXUNA010000464.1:259-3671 GCA_964252095.1 uncultured Jatrophihabitans sp.
GCTCGGCCCGGCGCACCGGCCCGAGCACGGTGTCGGTGCCGCGGTAGAGCGAGCCGAAGATCCCGCGGACGCCGCCGTGGGCGTCGGCCAACGGCGCGCCGGCGAGGTCGAGGACGCAGAAGACCAGCGCGACGAGCACCAGGGCCGCCGCGGCGATCCGCTGCCGCGCGGAGAGCCGGGACATCGAGGCCGTCCGGGGCTTACCGGCGCGGGCCGTCGACGACGACGCGGTGGAGCTGGTCGAAGTTCTCGACGACGGTGGCGGTGCCGAGGACGACCGAGTCGATCGGGCGCTCGGCGACGGCGACCGGCACGCCGATCTCGTGCTGCAGCCGGGCGTCGAGGCCGCGCAGCAGCGCGCCGCCGCCGGTGAGCACGATGCCGCGGCTGACGAGGTCACCGACCAGTTCGGGCGGGCAGCGGTCCAGGGTGCTGCGGACCGCCGCGACGATCCGGCCGATCGGGACGTCCATCGCCTTGCGCAGTTCCTCGGCGGTGATCGTGACGTTGCGGGGCAGGCCGGACGCGACCTCGCGACCCCGGATCTCGGCGCGCGTGACGCCGGCGGCCGGGAAGGCCGAACCGAGCGAGATCTTGAGTTCCTCGGCGGTGCGCTCGCCGATCAGCAGCGAGAACTCGGCGCGGACGTGCTCCACGATCGCCTCGTCGAGCGCCTGGCCCGCGACCCGCAGGCTGGTGCTCGCGACGATGCCGCCGAGCGCGATGACCGCGACCTCGGTGGTGCCACCGCCGACGTCGACGATCATCGACCCCGACGGCTGGTTGACCGGCAGGCCGGCGCCGATCGCCGCCGCCATCGGCTCGGAGATGATGTGGACGCGGCGCGCGCCGGCGGCGTAGGCGGATTCGCTGACCGCCCGCTGCTCGACGCTGGTGATGCCCGACGGCACGCACACGACGACCCGCGGGCCGTTGAACATCCGGCGCTTGAGCACCTTGCGCACGAAGTAGCGCAGCATCTCGGCCGTGCTGTCGTAGTCGGCGATGACGCCGTGCTGCAGGGGGCGGACGGCCTTGATGTGCCCGGGCGTGCGCCCGACCATCCGCTTGGCCTCCATGCCGACCGCGACGACCGTCTGCGTCGTGGTGTCCAGCGCGACGACCGACGGCTCGTTGAGCAGGATGCCGCGACCGCGCTGGTAGACGAGGGTGTTCGCGGTGCCGAGATCGATCGCGAGGTCACCGCCGAGCAGGTCCGACGGGCGTCCGGACAGCAGGCCACCGAGCGGTGAGCTCAGGGTCAGTGCCATCGGGCCTCCGGAGGTGTGTTCCGTGGATCGCTGCGTGCAGCAACGATCGGGCGGAACGGGCGTCTGGAAGGCGATCGTAAAAGCGAGGTGGGGTCGATCCGGGGAGGTCGTACGGAGCGGCGCGTGCGTGTCGCCTGTGACTGGTGTGACGAGTGTGGCGGCTCAGCCGACGAGCGGGGCGGTCTCCACCGCGGGGAACCACAGGCCGATCTCGCGGGCGGCCGACTCGGGGCTGTCCGAGCCGTGCACGAGGTTCTGCTGAACCGCGAGACCCCAGTCGCGACCGAGGTCGCCACGGATCGAGCCGGGCGCCGCCTTCGTGGGGTCGGTGGCGCCAGCGATCGACCGGAAGCCCGCGATGACCTGCTGGCCCTCGGCGACGACCGCCACGACCGGCCCGGACGACATGAACGCGAGCAGCGGCTCGAAGAAGGGCTTCCCGGCGTGTTCGACGTAGTGCTGCTCGAGCAGCGCGCGCTCCGGGGTGCGGATGTCGAGGGCCACCAACCGGTACCCCTTCGCCTCGACCCGGGCGAGGATGACGCCGGTCAGGCCGCGGCTCACGCCGTCGGGCTTGACCAGGACGAGGGTGCGTTCGGTGGGAGCCGCGTCGCTGCCGGCGGAGTCGGTCACGCGGCCGACCCTACCGAGGACCGGTCGGTCCCCTCTGTCAGGCTGCGCGGGTGACGTCGACGCGGACCCGGACCGCGGGGCTGCTGGTCGGGACGGCCGTCGTCGTCACGGCGGTCAACCTGCGCCCGGCGGTGGTCGGCGTGTCCCCGCTGCTGCCGCGGATCCGTGACGACCTGGCGATGAGCGCCCCGGTCGCGGGGCTCATCAGCACCGCGTCGATCGTCTGCTTCGGCCTGCTCGCCCCGGTGGCGCCGCGCCTCGCCCGCCGGTTCGGGCTGGAGGCGTCGGTGGTCGGCGGCCTCGCGGTGCTGGCGCTGGGCATCGCGATCCGGCTGCTGCCGCAGGCCGGGTGGCTGTTCCTCGGTGCCGTGCTCGCCGGCGCCGGCATCGCCGTGTGCAACACGCTGATCCCCGCCGTGGTGAAGCGCGACTTCCCGCACCGGCTGGGCTCGATGACCGGTCTCTACAGCGGCACGCTCAACCTCGGCGCCGGGCTCGCGGCCGCGCTCGCCGTGCCGATCGCGACGGCGGTCGGGAGCTGGCGGGTCTCGCTCGCCGTCTGGTTGATCCCGGCCGTGGTCGCCCTGCTCGGCTGGCTGGCGCTGCGCTCCCGGTGGGTCGGCCGCGCCCACCCCGGCCTCGTGGAGCCACCCCGTGTCTCGCTGCTGCGCCAACCGCTCGCCTGGTTCGTGACGCTCTACCTGGCCGCGCAGTCGTTCGAGTTCTACGCCGCGGCGGCGTGGATCCCGACCCTGTTCGTCGACGCCGGGGTCTCGAAGGAGGAGGCCGGCGTCCTGCTCGGCTACGCCAACGTCATCGGGCTGGTGGCGGCGATCATCGCGCCGACGATCGCCGGCCGTCGGCGTTCGCAGTCCGGGGCCATCGCGATCGTCGTGGCGATCTACGTGTCGGGCCTGGTCGGCCTCGCCCTCGCGCCCGCCGCGGCACCGTGGCTGTGGATGACGTTGTTCGGCGTGGCCCAGGGCGCGGGTTTCGCGCTCGGTCTGCTGCTGGTCGCGCTGCGCGCCCCCGACGTCGGGGTGGCCACCCGGTTGTCCGGCATGGCGCAGTGCATCGCCTACGTCGTCGCCGCCACCGGGCCGTTCGTCTACGGCCTGGTCCACGACACCGCCGGCGGGTGGGCCTGGCCAGTCGGCGTCGGAGTGGTGATGCTGGTCCCCATGCTGGTGACGGGGGTGCTCGCCGGTCGCGACCGGATCGTGGCCGGTGGCTGACGACGACCCCACCGCCGGGGTCGACCCCACCGACGTCGGGGCGGTGGCGGACGTGCTCTACCGCCTCGCGCCGGACTCGTTCACCGCGGCGCGCACCGCGTTCGTCAAGGCGGCGCGGGCTGCGGGCGAACGCGCGACCGCGACGCAGATCCAAGGGTTCGGCCGCCCGACCCGCGCCGCGTGGGTGCTCAACCGGCTCGCCCGCGACGCCCCGGACGTCGTGGCCGAGCTCGTCGCCCTGCTTGATCGTGTCGGTGCCGGGCAGAGCGGGTA
>CAXUNA010000465.1:0-3660 GCA_964252095.1 uncultured Jatrophihabitans sp.
CCGTCGCGTTCGGTGTGCTCGCGCTGGGCATCGTCTGGGCCGTCGCGATGTGGTTCGGCGCCGCGGGCCCGGTCGGCCGGGCGCTCACCGCCCTCGTCCGGCTCGTGCTCGGCAACGCGGCCGGCCTGGTGCCGGTCGTCCTCATCGGCGTCGCGGTCCACATGCTGCGGCAGGCGCCGCGGCCCGAGACCCGCGGGCGGGTCACGATCGGCACGATCGCGCTGAGCCTGTCGGTCCTGGGTTTCCTGCACCTCTACGCCGGGTCACCGTCGTCGCCGCGCGCCCGCTCGTTCGCCGGTGGTGAGCTCGGGTGGGGGATCGCCGCCCCGCTCGAGCACGGGTTGTCGGCCGACCTCGCGGTCCTCGTGCTGTTCCTGCTCGGTGCCTTCGGCGCGCTCGTGCTCACCGCCACCCCGCTGCAGGCACTCGCCGCCGGCGCGGTCGACGGCTACCACTGGCTGCAGGAGAAGGTCACCGGCGCTCGCGAGGCCCGCGCCGCCACCCGGGAGCTCGAGGCCGGCGAGGAGGAGGTCTCGCCGTTCACCGAGACCGGTGCGCTGCCGCGGATCGACGCGGACGACCTCGAGGTCGACGTCGCGGACCGCCCGACCCCCGGTTTCGACGACGACGTGTTCGACGACGACCCGTTCGACGTCGCCGCGATCAACGGGGTGGTGGTCGAACCGGTCGACGCCGTGCCGGTCGGGCCGAAGGCGCCGGCGAAGCCCGCGCGGGGGAGGAAGCCGGTCCGCGCCACCCCGCCGGTCCCGGCCGAGGAGCCGATCCACCGTCCGCTGCAGCTGGAACTCGCCGGCGGCGGCGGCATGTACACGCTGCCCGACCCCGGACTGTTGCACGAGGGTCCGCCGCACCTGGAGCACACGCAGGCCAACGACGAGGTCATCGCGTCGCTGACCCAGGTGTTCGAGGAGTTCGGCGTCAACTGCGACGTCACCGGCTTCACCCGCGGCCCGACGGTCACCCGCTACGAGGTGACCCTGGGCGCCGGCGTCAAGGTCGAGCGGATCACCCAGCTGACCCGCAACATCGCGTACGCCGTGAAGAGCCCCGACGTGCGCATCATCAGCCCGATCCCGGGCAAGAGCGCGGTGGGCGTCGAGATCCCGAACACCGACCCCGAGGTCGTCATGCTCGGTGACGTCCTCAACTCGGCCGTCGCGACCCGCGACCAGCACCCGATGATGGCGGCACTCGGCAAGGACGTCGAGGGCGGTTTCGTCGTCGCGAACCTCGCCAAGATGCCCCACCTGCTCGTGGCCGGTGCCACCGGCGCCGGCAAGTCGTCGTGCATCAACAGCCTGATCCTGTCGATCCTCACGCGCGCCACGCCGGAGCAGGTCCGCATGGTGCTCATCGACCCCAAGCGGGTCGAGTTCGCCGCGTACCAGGGGATCCCGCACCTCGTCACGCCCGTCATCACGAACCCGAAGAAGGCCGCCGACGCCCTGCAGTGGGTCGTGCGCGAGATGGACATGCGGTACGAGGACATGGAGGCGACCGGCGTCCGGCACGTCGACGACTTCAACAAGAAGGTCCAGAACGGCGAGATCGTCCCGCCGCCCGGGTCCGAGCGGGTCTACACGACCTACCCGTACCTGCTGGTGATCGTCGACGAGCTCGCGGACCTGATGATGGTCGCCCCGCGCGACGTCGAGGACTCGGTCGTGCGGATCACCCAGCTCGCCCGGGCCGCCGGCATCCACCTGGTCATCGCCACCCAGCGGCCGAGCGTCGACGTCGTCACCGGGCTGATCAAGGCCAACGTGCCGAGCCGGTTGGCGTTCAAGACCTCGTCACTCGCCGACAGCCGCGTCATCCTCGACCAGCCCGGCGCCGACAAGCTGCTCGGCAAGGGTGACGCGCTGTTCCTGCCGATGGGCGCCAGCAAGCCCGCCCGCATCCAGGGCGCGTACGTCACCGACGCCGAGATCAACGGCGTGGTGGCGCACTGCAAGGAGCAGCTGCAGCCGAACTACCGCGACGACGTCACGGTGGCGAAGGACAGCAAGAAGGAGATCGACTCCGACATCGGCGACGACATGGAGCTGTTCATGGCGGCGGTCGAACTCGTGGTCTCGACGCAGTTCGGGTCGACCTCGATGCTGCAGCGCAAGCTCCGCGTCGGGTTCGCGAAGGCGGGCCGGCTCATGGACCTCATGGAGAGCCGCGACATCGTCGGACCGTCCGAGGGCAGCAAGGCGCGCGAGGTGCTCGTCATCCCCGACGACCTCGACGGGCTCATGTACACCCTGCGCAACGGCGGGACCGTTGCTGAGTACAACGATGCGTCCACGTCCGACGACGACGTCGACGAGTGGGGCGAGGGCGATGCCGGGCCGCAGGTGCGGCCGGGCATCTGACCCGTCTGCCCTCAGCGGCCGCTGGGTCGCTTCGTCGCGTTCTTGGCAGTCAGCTCGGGAATGCCCTTGGTGGTGGGCTGGGACATGTTGAGCTTCGGTTTCTCTGCCTTGGGCTTCTTGGTCTCGCGACCGCCCTTGTTCTTGCCGGCCATGACAGCTCCTCGACGCGGGCGCGGAACGCACGACGTCCTCGGGCCTTGGGTCCGGAACGGGCGTCGGAGGACCGACCGCGACGGTTGAGGGGCCGACGCTACCCGCACCCGTGCCCCGCGGGGCCCTCGAACGCTCAGAGTTCGAGCAGCATCCGGCTGTTGCCCAGCGTGTTCGGCTTGGCGTACTCCAGGCCGAGGAACTCGGCGACGCCCGGGTCCCACGACCGGCGCAACGCGTCGAACGCCTCGGCGTCGACCGGCGTGCCCTTGATCTCCACGAAGCCGTGCCGGCCGAAGAAGCGGGTCTGGAAGGTCAGCGCGAACAGCCGCGACAGACCGAGGTCGCGTGCGCGTTCGACCAGTCGGGCGAGGATCGCCGCACCGATGTCGCGGCCGCGCCACTCCGGGTCGACCGCGAGGGTGCGGACCTCGCCGAGGTCGCCCCACAGCACGTGCAGTGCGCCGCACCCGACGACGTGCTCGCCCGGCCCGGCCCCGTCCTCGCTCACGACGACGGTGAACTCCTGCACGTCCTCGTACAGCGTCGCGAGCTCCTTCGCGAGCATCCGACGCCCGGAACCCGCGTAGACGTCGACCAGCCGCTTGATCGCCACGACATCGGTGGCGCGCGCGTGGCGCAGACGCAGGGCGGGGGACGACACGCTCGCGAGGATAGGAGAGGGCGCGCGGGGGTCGTCGCGGCACGCCACGCGGGTAGTCTGCTGACGTGTCGTCGTCGTCCGTGCCTGTCTCCGGACGCCCCGCCCGCCGCGCGGCCATCGTGACCCTCGGGTGCGCGCGCAACGACGTCGACTCCGAGGAACTCGCGGGCCGGCTCGGCGCCGCCGGCTGGCAGGGCGCCGCCGGTGACGACGGCGCGGCCGACGTCGTCCTGGTCAACACCTGCGGGTTCGTCGACAGCGCCAAGAAGGACTCCATCGACGCCGTGCTCGAGGCGAGCGGCGGCACGGCCAAGGTCGTCGCCGTCGGATGTCTCGCCGAGCGGTACGGCAAGGAGCTCGCCGAGCAGCTGCCCGAGGCGTCGGCCGTCCTCGGCTTCGACCGCTACGCCGACCTCGGCGACGCGCTCGAGGACGTGCTGGCCGACCGGCCCGTCGCCTCCCAGA
>CAXUNA010000466.1:0-3655 GCA_964252095.1 uncultured Jatrophihabitans sp.
CCGCGCCGGTGCAGCATTCCGCCACCGCGCGGAAGCCCGCCGCGCCCGCGCCGGTCATCCCGGCCACCCCGGGCGCCGACGCCCACGCCCTCGACCTGCTGGTCGGCGGTGCCCACCACAACCCGCACGAGCTGCTCGGCGCGCACGCCACCGCCGACGGCCACACGGTGATCCGCACTCTGCGCCCGGCCGCGACCTCGGTGTCGGTGGTGCTGGACGGCGACACCACACCGATGGAGCAGCTGCACAGCGCGGGCGTGTGGGGCGTCGTCGTTCCCGGCGACCCGCGCGACTACCGGCTGACGGTCGGGTACGAGGGCGGCGACTCGTTCACCGTCGACGACCCGTACCGCTGGCTGCCGTCGCTCGGCGACATGGACGTCTACCTCATCGGCGAGGGCCGGCACGAGAACCTCTGGGACGTGCTCGGTGCCCACGTGCGCACCTACGAGACGCCCGGTGGCGTCGAACCGTCGGTCACCGGCGTCACGTTCGCGGTGTGGGCGCCCAGCGCCCGCGGCGTGCGGGTGGCGGGCGACTTCAACTGGTGGAACGGCGCGGCGCTGCCGATGCGTTCGCTCGGTTCGTCGGGGGTCTGGGAGCTGTTCGTCCCCGGCATCGGCGAGGGCGCCCACTACAAGTACGAGATCCTCGGGGCCGACAGCGTGTGGCGTGAGAAGGCCGACCCGATGGCGTTCGCCACCGAGGTGCCGCCGGCCACGGCGTCGGTGGTCGCCTCCGAGCACCACGAGTGGGGCGACTCGGACTGGATGACCACGCGGGTCGACAAGCCGTGGCACGCCACGCCGATGAGCGTCTACGAGGTCCACCTCGGCTCGTGGCGGCAGGGCCTGTCCTACCGCGAGCTCGCCGACGAGCTGGTCGCCTACCTCGGCGAGACCGGCTTCACGCACGTGGAGTTCCTGCCGGTCTCCGAGCACCCGTTCGGCGGGTCGTGGGGGTACCAGGTCTCGTCGTACTACGCGCCGAGCTCGCGGTTCGGCTCGCCCGACGACTTCCGCTTCCTCGTCGACCGGCTGCACCAGGAGGGCTACGGCGTCATCGTCGACTGGGTGCCCGCCCACTTCCCCAAGGACGCGTTCGCCCTCGCCCGCTTCGACGGCACGGCGCTGTACGAGCACGCCGACCCGCGCCGCGGTGAGCAGCCGGACTGGGGCACCTACGTGTTCGACTTCGGCCGCACCGAGGTGCGCAACTTCCTCGTCGCCAACGCGCTGTTCTGGTGCGAGCGGTTCCACATAGACGGCCTGCGCGTCGACGCCGTCGCCTCGATGCTCTACCTCGACTACTCCCGCAAGGAGGGCGAGTGGCTGCCGAACATCTACGGCGGCCGCGAGAACCTCGACGCCGTCGCGTTCCTGCAGGAGATGAACGCCACCGTCTACAAGCGGGTGCCCGGCGTGGTCACCATCGCCGAGGAATCGACGTCGTGGCCGGGGGTCTCCCGCCCCACGCACCTCGGCGGTCTGGGCTTCGGCTTCAAGTGGAACATGGGCTGGATGCACGACACCCTCGACTACATCTCCAAGGAGCCGGTCTACCGGCAGTACCACCACGGCGAGATGACGTTCTCCATGGTCTACGCCTACTCGGAGAACTTCGTGCTGCCCATCAGCCACGACGAGGTCGTGCACGGCAAGGGCTCGCTGCTGAACAAGATCCCGGGCGACCGGTGGCAGCAGATGGCGACCCTGCGGGCGCTGTACGCGTACATGTGGGCCTTCCCCGGCAAGCAGTTGCTGTTCATGGGCCAGGAGTTCGGGCAGGGCGCGGAGTGGAGTGAGTCGCGTTCGCTGGACTGGTGGCTGCTCGACGCCCCCGACCACCGCGGTGTGCAACGGTTGATCAGCGACCTCAACCGGGTCTACAAGGAGACCAACGCCTTGTGGAGCCAGGACATCGAGCCCGCGGGCTTCGCGTGGATCGACGCCAACGACGCCAGCGGGAACACGTTCTCGTTCCTGCGGTACGGCACCGACGGCTCGATCGTGGCCACCGTCGCGAACTTCTCACCGACGCCGCACGAGTTCTACCGACTCGGCCTGCCGAAGGCCGGCGCCTGGGACGAGGTCATCAACACCGACGCCGAGGCGTACTTCGGTTCGGGCGTGGGCAACTTCGGCCGGGTCGAGGCGAACACCGAGAGTTGGCACGGCCAGCCCGCCTCCGCCACCATCCGCGTGCCCCCGCTCGGCGCCGTGCTGCTCCGCTACGCCGGCTGATCCGTCGACCCCTCCTCACGACGACTGGGGTCCGAAACCGTGCTCGGGAGACCGATCGCCACGGTTCCGCACCCCAGTCGTCGCACATCCGGCCCTCATCGACCGGGAACATCCACGCGGTAGCCTCGGTTGAGGAGCGATAGTTGAACGCTTGACTACCCGAGGAGGACACATGCCTGCCATCACCGCCGACACCGTCGCCCTGCCCCGCGTGCCCGGGGCCGGACTCGGCGACACCGACCGCCCGGTGCGGTCGATCACCGCCGGCCCGCGCGGCTTCGAGGGTGAGGGGTTCCCGGTGGTGCGCACCATGGCGGGCGTCCCCGCGGCCGCGCTCGACCCGTTCATCATGATGGACGAGATGGGCGAGGTGGACTACGCGCCGGGCGAGCCCAAGGGGACGTCGTGGCACCCGCACCGCGGGTTCGAGACCGTCACGTACATCATGGAAGGCACGTTCCTGCACCAGGATTCACACGGCGGCGGCGGGGTCATCTCGAACGGCGCCACCCAGTGGATGACGGCCGGTGGCGGCATCCTGCACATCGAGACCCCGCCCGAGGACCTCGTCATGGCGGGTGGGCTGTTCCACGGCGTCCAGCTGTGGGTCAACCTCCCCGCGGCCCGCAAGTTCATCGAGCCCGCGTACCAGAACCTCAAGCCCGGCCAGGTCGCGCTCGCAGCCAGTTCCGACGGCGGCGCCCTGCTGCGCGTCATCGCGGGCGAGATCCCGACGACCGACGGCACGCCTCTGCGCGGTCCGGGCTCGACCCAGACGCCGATCACCATGGTGCACGCGTCGATCAGCCCCGGGGCGTCGTTGTCGCTGCCGTGGCCCGCGGACTTCAACGGTCTGGCTTACGTGCTCTCCGGGTCCGGGACGGTCGGCCCCGAGGCGTCACCGATCCGCGGCCAGCAGCTCGCGGTGTTCGGCAAGGGCGACCGGCTGACCCTGACGGCCGATCTCGGGCAGGACTCGCGGCACCCCGCGATGGAGGTGCTGCTGCTCGGCGGCGCGCCGCTGCGGGAGCCGGTCGTCCAGTACGGGCCGTTCGTCATGAACACCCGTCAGCAGCTCATCGAGGCCGTCGAGGACTACCAGGCGGGTCGGCTCGGGGTCATCCCCGAGGGCGCGCTCATGCCGCACACCGGTCGCTGACCAGCCCGCTCACCGACCCGGGACGATCACGCCACGGCGTGTCGCCCCGCGTCGCCGCGTCTCCGCCCTGATACTGGTGGGTCGACTGTTGCGGTTGTGACGAATGGGACCAGTGCGTACGGTGCCCCCATGGCCGATCCACGCCCGGCGGGCAGTCCTGGCTTCTTCGACTCCTCCTTCGACGACTGGGCGGGTGAGCCCGCGGCCGTCCCCACCGCCCCCGAGCGCGCCCCGCGGCGTCGTCGACGCGCCG
>CAXUNA010000467.1:0-3653 GCA_964252095.1 uncultured Jatrophihabitans sp.
GCACCAGACCGTGGACGTGGAACAGCGGCAGGCCGTGCACGAGGACGTCGCCCGCGCTCCACGACCAGGCGTCGGCCAATCCGTCGACACAGGCGGCGATCGCCGCCCGCGACAGCACTGCACCCTTCGGCGGTCCGGTGGTGCCGGACGTGTACATGATCATCGCCGTTGCAGCAGGCAACGGTTCGTCGAACGTGGCGGCCGAACGCTCCCGCAGGTCGACCGGCACCGCCTCGACCGGGAGGTCCTCGACGTCCGGCCCGAGCCACAGCGCAGCACGCGAATCGGCGAGGAGGTGCTGCCGCTCCGCCGGACCGGAGTCGGACGCCACCGGGACGAGCGGCACCCCGGCGAGCAGGCAACCGACGACCGCCACCACCGTGCGGAGGTCGGCCGTGGCGTCGACGGCGACGGCAGGGAGTCCCTGCACCCGCTGCGCCACCGCCGCGGCGGCCGCGAACAGCGCGTCGGCATCGAGGCTCCGGCCGTCGACGGTGACGACCGCACCGCCGCGGTCGTGTCGGGGCAGCAGGGCGTCGGTCACACGGACATCCTCCCCCGCCCGACCCTCGAGCGTTGCGGTGGACGCCTCGACCTCCGCGACGCAGTCGTCAGCGGGCGCCGGGCGCGGCCGCCGCTCGAGTGGCGTTTCGAGAGAACTGCGGTGGCGGTACCCGGCCTTCGTGGGTGGTCCGGTTGACCAGACCGACTGGCTTCGTCGGCTGCGTGTTGCGCTCGCTGTTCACCCTTCTGCGGTCGCCTTCCGCTGCCGCGGAAAGCCATCAGCTTGCTGTTTTTTCTTCTTGCGCGCGCTCGCTTGTTCGATTAGAATAGAACACGTGCTGGACGACGTCTCCTCCTTCGCTCCCGAGGGGTTCGTGCCGTGCCCGCCGATGTTCGTCGAGACCGCTGACGGCTTTGCGCTGACCGACGCTGCCCTTGACATCCTCGCGCTGATGGACCCGCCCGCACCGGAGCCGCCGACGATCGCGGAGCGGTTGGCCACTCTGCGTGACGACCTGCTGGCGTTGGCGGCGGAGCTTCCCGATGCGGCACGGCTGATGGAAGCCCACGACCTGCTCGATGCGGCCGAAGCGGTGCAGGAGGCAACGAACCTGCTCGGCTCGTGCGACCAGGCCGTGGTCGCCGAGTTGGACCGGCAGCACGTCCACGAACCGATGGGTGCCACCTCCACCGCCGATCTGCTGCGCGGGAAGCTGCGGGTCCGCCCGGCCGAGGCGAAGCGGCGGGTGGTGCGGGCGCAGCAGTGCGCGGCCAGGGTGTCACTGGACGGGCAGGTCCTGCCGCCGGTGCGGGAGGCGGTCGCCGCTGCGCAGGCCGACGGGTCGATCAGCGTCGACCACGCCACCGTCATCGCCCACGCCATCACCCGGCTGCCGGTCGGGCTGCCCGTCGAGGAGTTGGCGACCGTCGAGCAGGCGCTGGTCGACCTGGCGCGGAAGTCCGACCCCACCGACGTCGCTCTCGCCGGCCGCAAGACCCGCGACCTCTACGACCCCGACGGGCCCGAACCCCGCGATCAGCAGCAACGCCGCACCCGGTCGGTCACACTTGGCCAGGACGACGACGGCACCGGCATCCTGCGCGGTGAACTCACCGCCGACCTGCTCGTCAAACTGCAGACCGTGCTGTCCCCGCTGGCCGCACCACGCCCCACCGACGCCAACGGCGACGACACCCGCACCCCCGGGCAACGGATGCACGACGCCCTGGAGGACCTCTGCGACCGGTTCCTGCGTTCCGGCGCGTTGCCGGACTCCGGCGGTGTGCCCGCCACGGTGGCGGTGACCATGTCGCTGCAGCAGCTGCAGGACCGCACCGGCCGGGTCACCACCGCGTTCGGCGGCGACCTGTCCATCCCGCAGCTGCTGGACCTGGCCTGCGAGGCCGAGATCATCCCCGTCGTCCTCAACGACGCCAGCGGCATCATGGCCTACGGCCGCAGCCAACGCTTCGCCACCACCGGCCAGACCAAAGCACTCCGCGCAAGAGACCGCGGCTGCACCTTCCCCGGCTGCCGACGGCCACCCCAGTGGTGCCAACGCCACCACGTCAAGGAATGGCTGCGCGACGACGGCGCCACCGACCTCGACAACCTCGTCCTGCTCTGCTCCTACCACCACCACTCGTTCGAACAATGGGGCTGGCGCGTCGAGATGATCGACGGCGCGCCCTGGTGGACTCCACCCGCCCACCTCGACCCGGAGCAGAAACCCCTGCAGAACACGGCGCATCTCCTCAACGCGACATGACAACGCATGGCGATGGCACCAGCGGACGGCTACCCGCGCTGGGTCGGGACAACACGCGTGAGGTCGGAGAGGCGGCACAGCACCACCCACGGCACCGGGGAACAACTGAACCCCGAGATGATCATGAGGCGTTCTCGCCACGGTCGATGCTGCTCGGCGGCCGAACCGGGGTCAGGTGGGGGCGGCGTCGAGCCGGAACCACACGGTCTTGCCGACGCCGCCCTGGTGGGGCGTGACACCCCACGCCGAGGCGATCGAGTCCGTGAGCAACAGTCCGCGTCCGCTGGTGGCGAGGTCCTCGACCCGCGGGGCGTGGACGACCGGGCGGCCGCTCGCGGTGTCGCTGACCTCGACCCGCAGCGCGTCGGCGCTGCGACTCATGCGCAACAGGATCGGGGCGGCGCCGTACCGCACCGCGTTGCTCAGCAGTTCCGACACCAGGAGTTCGGCATCACCGAGACGTGCGGCGCCGAGGTGGGATCCCTCGCGGCGCACGTGCTCCCGGCCGATCGCCGGCGCGATGTCGTCGGCGGGGACGCGGAGGTCGAGGACCGGCGTCAGGCCGTCGAGCGCACGACGTTCGGTCCGGGCGTGGTCGCCGGACGCCAGCACCCGCACGGCGAGCAGGGCGACGTCGTCGGCCAAGTGCTGACCGCCGGTCAGCTCGGCGAGCACGGTGTCGAGCATCCCACCGAGGTCGTCGAGATCGGCGTCCGCGAGCACGTGCCCGAGCTCGTCGATGCTCGCGGCCAGGTCGCGGTCACGTCGCTCGACGAGACCGTCGGTGTAGAGCACGACGACGTCGCGGGGCCGCAGCACGGTCTCGCGGTCGTGGCGTTCGCCCTCGCTGCTGACGCCGAGCGGGCGGTCGGGCCGACCGGGGATCGACGACGGCGGTTGCCCGGCGCGGAGCAGGAACGGCGGCGGGTGGCCGGCGTTCGACCAGGTCATCCGCACCGAGCCGTCGGCCCCGGCCGGGTGCAGGTGGGCGGTGAACGCGGTGGCGAACACGCTCGAGCCGAGACCGAGGCTGGCCTCGTCGGCGGTGGCGAGGACGTCCGAGGGCGACTGGCGCAGCGTCCACGCCATCCCGCGGACGAGCGTGCGCAGCTGGGACATCGCGGCGATGGCCGCGACGTCGTGCCCCATGACGTCACCGATGGTGATCGTGGTCGAGCCGTCGGGCAGCGTGAAGGTGTCGTACCAGTCCCCACCGACCTGCCGGTCGTGCGACGCCGGCCGGTAGCGGGTCTCCACGGCGAGGTCGGCGCGGGTCGCCCCGACCGTCAGGACGCTGCGCTGCAGGGTCTCGGCCAGGGTGCGGGCCCGCTGCGCCGCGCGGGCCGCTTCGGAAAGCTCCTCGACGTGCGCCGGATGATC
>CAXUNA010000468.1:0-3648 GCA_964252095.1 uncultured Jatrophihabitans sp.
GGGTCGACGTCCGCGCCGACGACTACCCCGCGCGCCGCAAGCGACGTCGGCGCCGCACGCTGCTCGTGCTGCTGATCCTGCTGCTGGTCGGGGCCGGGATCGGGTACGGCAGCTGGTGGTACGCGGCCGGCCGCTGGGCCGCGATCCCCGACGTCGCGACGATGTCGAGCACCGCCGCCACCGCCGCGTTGCAGCGCGCGGGTTTCGACGTCGGGGGCACCCCCGACCAGACCTACAGCGAGTCGGTGGCCACCGGCTCGGTCGTCTCGACCGATCCCGCCGCCGGGAACCGTCGCACCCACGGCACCACGGTCACGCTGACGGTCAGCCGCGGCCCGGAGCGGTTCACCATCCCGGCCACCGCCGGTCAACCCCAGGCCGATGCCCAACGGCTGCTCTCGACCATCCCGGTCGAGATCACCGTGGTCCAGGCGCCGTCCGAGACCGTGCCCGTCGGCCGCGCCATCGGCACCACCCCACCCGCCGGCACGGCGCTGAAGCGCGACGCCCGCATCACGCTGACGATCTCCAACGGCCAGCCGGTCGTCGCGGTCCCCGACGTCACCACGAAGTCGCAGGCCGACGCCACCACCGCGCTGCAGGCGGCAGGACTGACCGTCACCGTGGGGGATTCGCAGTTCAGCGACACCGTCCCGGCCGGGTCGATCATCAGCCAGACACCCGTCGGAGGGGCGCCCGACATCCGCAAGGGCTCGGCGGTCACGATCGTGCCGAGCAAGGGCCCGGACCTCGTCACCATCCCCCAGATCAGCAACGGCACGTCCGTCGACGCCGCGACCGCGCAGCTGCAGGCGGCCGGGCTGACGGTGGAGGTCACCAAGTCCTACGGCGGGTTCCTCGGCGTCGTCGTCGCGATGGACCCGAAGGGCGGCCAGCAGGTCCCCCGCAACTCGACCGTCAAGCTCACGGTGGTCTGATCTCCCCCGTGCCCCGACGTTTCGCCGTGCGCCGTTCGGCCATCCACGGCAACGGTGTCTTCGCCCTCACCGACATCCCCGCCGACGACGACCTGCTCCTCTACGGCGGCGACGTGCTCGACTGGGACGACGCGCAGCAGCGGTACGAGGACGCCGGCACCGAGGGCGGCCACACCTTCTTCTTCGACCTCGGCGACGGCCGGGTCATCGACGGCGGTTCGCACGGCAACTCGGCCCGCTGGATCAACCACGGGTGCGACCCCAACTGCGAAGCCGTCTTCCTCGACGACACCCGGCTGATGATCCGCACCCGTCGTCCCATCGCGACGGGCGAGGAACTGCTCATCGACTACCGGCTCGAGATCGACGACCCCGACGACGCCCTCACCCTCTACGCCTGCGGTTGCGGCGCGAGGACCTGCCGTCACACCATGGCCGGCCCGTCGGCCGAGGACGCCTGACCCGTCGACGAGCGCGCCCGGCCCGGCCGAGGACGTGGACAGGTGGCGCGGACCGACCACGGCGGTGCGGTCGTGGGTCAGATGTCGACGACGACCTTGCCGTGGACGTGGCGGCCGGCCTGGAGCGCCACCGCGTCGCGGATCCGCTCCATCGGGAAGTGGGCGGCGAGCGGAACACGCAGCCGGCCGGTCGCGACCAGGCCGGCGATCTCCTCGATGGCTCCGGGCGCGGCGTTGGCGCCGTTGGCGGGGGTGATCCCGTCGACCTGCGCCGCGATGGTGGTGATGCGCGCGTCGGCGACACCGAGCTCCCGGGCCGCCTCCACCGTGGCCGTGCCGTGGAGGTCGACCGCCGCGGTGACTCCGCCGGGGACGAGGGCGCGGACCTGCTCGACCACCCCGTCGCCGTAGGTGACCGGCTCGGCGCCCAGGGCACGCAGGGCATCGGCCGAGGTCGCCGATCCCGTCCCGATCACCCGCGCGCCGGCGAGCCGGGCGAGTTGGACGGCGAAGACGCCGACCCCGCCTCCCGCGCCGCCGACGAGCACCGTGTCGTCGGGGCCGAGGTCGACCACGGCCAGGGCGGCGGCGGCCGTGCTGCCCGCGATGGTGAGGGTCGCGGCCGTGCGGTCGTCGACGCCGTCGGGGGTGTGGTGCGCGGAGCCGCCCACCGCGATGGCCCCGGCCTCGTCGCCGACGACGTGGGCGGCGCCCGCCCGCGCCAACGCGCCCCCGCACACCCCGTCGCCGACCGCGAACGCCGTCACGTCGTCGCCGACCTCGTCCACGACGCCGGCGTAGTCGGTACCGAACCCGCACGGCACGCTGAGGCCGAAGCGGGCGGCGGTGTCGGCGTCGGAGGTCATGAACCAGTCCATCGGGTTCAGCCCGGCCGCGGTGACCCGCACGCGGAGCTGCCCGGGTCCGGCGTGGGGCGCGGGGAGCTCGCGGAGAACCAGTCCCTCGGGGCCGCCGAACGACTCGAGCAGCACCGCCGAACTCGTGGGGGCTGCGGTGTCGGCGCTCGACTCGGGCATCGGGACGGTCTCTCCTCTGGTGACGATGGGACGAACGAAGCGGACTACGCTCCGCTTGGAACGATAGCACAATCGGAGCGTGATCCGTTTCGGTCGGGGACACCCCGGGGCGACTCGACCGTCATGGCCGGGGCGCGTCAGGTCGGCGACCCGGCCGGGGCCGCGCCCAGGTCGGCGTCACGGCGTGGGCCCACCCGCGCGGGGTGGCGGGGGGGTGGCCCGGGGGGGGTGCGGGTGGCCCCCCCGCCGCGCCCCCCCGCCCGCGCTGCGTACCCCGCGTTCGATCGTGAAGTCGACCAGGCGCTGCGCGCCGGGGACGGCCGCGGCGTGGTCGGGGTTCCAGTCGACCACGGCGGTGCCGGTGAGGTGGGTCAGGGCGCCGGTCGACCAGTCGGGCACGAGCAGGCCCGCGCGGGGGTTCACCTCGAGGTTGCCGAAGGTGTTGAACATGGAGTTCCCGACGTAGTCCGGCCATCGCAGGTGCGTGGGGCTCACGGCACGCAGGAAGCCGGGGTTCCCGCCGCGGTGGGAGGCGTCGGCGTGGCCGTCCGGGCCGGCGGTGGCGACGAAGAAGGAGTCGGCGAGATCGATCGCGCTGCTGTCCTCGACGGTGAGCGCGGCGCTGACGCGCGCGGCTCCGGGTTCGGCCGGCGCCCACCGCGGGCGGCGCTGCTGGATGTACTTCGGGCAGTTGGGATAGACCTGGCCGACGTCGATGCGCAGGCCGCCGGCCACGGGGTGCGAGGTGCCGTTGATGCGCACGCGACGACGGGTCTCGAGGTCGATCGCGAGCAGACCGACCCGGGTCTCCGACGCGAGCACCCCGTGCAGCGGGTCGCCCGGTGCCGGCGCGGCGGCGATCTCCACCGTGGCCGGACCGGTGACGGTGAGGAAACCCGGCAGCCCCGTGAGCATCGTCGCCCAGAGCCGGCCGCCGGCATCGACGGCACCGACCACGATCAACGGCTGGTCGGCGAGGAACCCCTGCGCCAGCGGCGGTATCTCGCTCCCGATCAGCGCCGAGACACGGTCGGCCTCGGCTCGCAGTCCGGCTCGGGTCTGCGCGATCAGTTCGCCGGTGTGGAACGTGCTCACGCCCGACTCCTGTCCGGGGTGGGGGCCGGGACCCGCCCCCCCCCCGCGTCCCGCTCGGGCAGCCCCCCGTACCGGGGCGGCAGTGGTGGGTCAGCGGGGAGCCCGCGCCCGCCCCGG
>CAXUNA010000469.1:0-3646 GCA_964252095.1 uncultured Jatrophihabitans sp.
GGCCAACATGATCGCGAGCGCCGCGGCGCCGGCGTGCGGGTGCCGGGCCCGGTCGTCGCGCCGGTGCCGGCCGACGTAGTCGCCGCTCTCGGCGATCTCGCGCGGATCGGTGGCGGCGTGGTGTCCGGTCGTGCCGACCATGCCGCGGGGCGGCCGTGCCACTGCGGTCATGCGATCACCTCGGAACTGTCGGTTCGCGCGCGGACGCGCACGGGATCCGACGCCGAGCGTGGCGCGTGTGACAGGTGTGACGCGGGAGGCGCGCCGATGATCATGAGCGGGAGCATCGGACATTCCGACCGGACCGCCCGCTCCGCCGAAGGTCGGCGCAACGACTCGCAGGTTGCACCGACACAGCGGTGCAACCTCGTAGTGACGGGGCGACGTGTCGGCGGCGGGGTTCCGAGGCGGAGGAAACGGACATCCCGGACCGGCATGTTCGAACCCGGGATGGGCTTGTGACCCCAACCGGATGAGCAGTGCGGCGCTCGCGCAAGCGGGGCGCGGCACTGCAGACGTGCAAGGGCGGAGGCTCCGGGATTCGAACCCGGGATGGGCTTGTGACCCAAACCGCATTAGCAGTGCGGCGCCATAGACCAGACTAGGCGAAGCCTCCAACACGGTCGGCGGGTCGTGGACCTGCGGACCGGTGCGTGCGAAAGGGTACGGCACGGAGCATCCCGCCTTCACCGCGTGTGGCACCGTGGCCCGACGTGAGCACCGTCCGCCGCGTCGCCGTGAGCGGCGCGGTCGTCCTGATGGGGCTGCTCGCGACGGCCGGGTGCTCGTCGTCGGGTCCCCAGGCCGCCGCCACCAGCGGGTCCGCCGCCACGGCGGCGACCTCGGTACCAGCCTCGGTACCGGCCTCGGCGCCCGCCACGGCCGCCCGCAGCACGGCCGCCGCGTCGACCCCCGCGCGCGAGGCGCCGAACAGCCCCGAGCCGTCGGAGCAGGCGAGCGCGTCGTGCCCACTGCCGCAGACCGGCTTCGACTGCGACCTGCAGCGCCGGATCGTCGCCGCCGACGCCTACGCGAAGTCCCGCCCTGGCACCACGGGATTCGTCGTGCGCGACCGGCAGACGGGCGCGGTCTACCGCAACGCGTACGCGGGCACCGAGGTCTGGACGGCGTCGACGATCAAGCTGGCCATGACCCTGACGCTGCAGCGGTGGAACGACGCCGGGACGGTCTCGCTGACGGCCGCGAACCGCGCCGACATCGCGGCGATGCTGCACAGCTCGGACGACGACGCCGCGGACCGGCTCTGGTACGCCTACGCCGACACCGGCCTCGCCGCCGGGGCCGCCCCGCACACCGCCTACGACGACGCCTTCCCGAGCTTCGGGATGACGCACGTCGAGCCCCAGAGCGGGTTCTCGAGGTACCAGCCCTACTGGGGTTTCCAGAAGTGCACGCCCGACGACCTCGACGCGCTCGACCAGTACCTGCTCACGAAGGCCCCGGCGGCCGAACGCGCCGAGGTCGTCACGGCGCTGCAGCACGTCGACCCCGACCAGCAGTGGGGCGTGTGGGGCGCCGGCAGCGCGGCCGCACCGGGCAACAAGGACGGCTGGTCGCAGGAGCAGAGCGGCTGGGTCATGAACTCGGTCGGCTTCGTCGGCCCCGGACAGCGCTACACGCTCGCGATGATGAACAGCTTGAACGGCGAGGGCGACTACGACACCGGCCGCGCCACCGTCACCCAGGTGGCCGCGCTGCTGTTCGCCGGCCGGTTCTGAGGCTCAGCACTCGATGACGTTGACGGCGAGTCCGCCGCGGGCCGTCTCCTTGTACTTCACCTTCATGTCGGCGCCGGTCTCGCGCATCGTCTTGATGACCTTGTCCAGGCTGACGACGTGGCGGCCGTCGCCGCGCAGTGCGATCCGCGCGGCGTTGACCGCCTTGACCGCGCCCATCGCGTTGCGCTCGATGCAGGGGATCTGCACCAGGCCGCCCACCGGGTCGCAGGTGAGCCCGAGGTTGTGCTCCATGCCGATCTCGGCGGCGTTCTCGACCTGGTGAGGTGTCCCGCCCATCACCTCGGCGAGGGCGCCGGCCGCCATCGAGCAGGCCGACCCGACCTCACCCTGGCAGCCGACCTCCGCTCCCGAGATCGACGCGTTCTGCTTGTAGAGCACGCCGATCGCCGCGGCGGTGAGCAGGAACCGCACGACACCGGCGTCGTCGGCACCGGGGACGTACGTCCGGTAGTAGTGGGCCACGGCCGGGATGACGCCGGCCGCCCCGTTGGTCGGCGCGGTGACCACCCGCCCGCCCGCGGCGTTCTCCTCGTTGACCGCGAGCGCCCAGAGGTTGAGCCAGTCCATCGCACCGAGCGGGTCGTCACCCGGCGTCTCCTCGCACAGGTGCCGGTAGAGCGCCGGTGCCCGGCGCGGCACCGCGAGCCCGCCCGGCAGCGTGCCCTCGCTCGCGATCCCGTTCGCCACGCAGTCCTGCATCGCGGCCCAGATCCGCCGCAGGCCGGCGTCGACCTCCTCGGCGGTGCGCCAGGCCAGTTCGTTCTGCGCCATGACGCCGCTGATCGGCAGCCCGGACTCCCGGCAGCGGACCAGCAGTTCGGCACCGGTGTCGAAGGGCCGCCTCACCGGAGTGGCGTCCTCGACGATCCGCGCCGAGTTCTCGTCGACCACGAACCCACCACCGACCGAGTAGAACTCCTTCTCCCGCAGCAGGACGTCGTGCGCGCCGAAGGCCTGGAACACCATGCCGTTCGGGTGGAACGGCAAGGTCCTGCGTCGGTGCAGCACGAGGTCGTCGTTGCCCAGTGCAACGCTGGTGCCGTCGGGCAGGGTCAGCCCGCCGGTCGACCGCACCGTCGCCAGTCGCGTGACCAGCGTCGCCGGGTCGACGGTCTCGGGTTCGTCGCCCTCGAGCCCCGCCACGACGGCCCGCTCGCTGCCGTGGCCGTGGCCGGTGGCGCCGAGCGAGCCGAACAGCTCGACGTGCAGGCGGCGGGTGTCGGCGGCGAGGCCGTCGGCCACGAGCCCACGGGTGAAGCGCGCGGCCGCCCGCATCGGTCCGACGGTGTGCGAACTCGACGGCCCGATTCCGATCGAGAACAGGTCGAACACACTGACCGCCACGCCCCCATCCTGCACCCCGGGTCCGCGGCGGCCCCCGTTACGATCGCGGGCCGTGGCTGTCGTGCGGACCTCGGAGCACCCGGGACGGGTCCTCGAGGTGACCGACGTGACCCCGTTGATGCGCCGCATCGTCGTGTCGTCACCGACGTTGCCCGGTGCAACGTTGCTGCAGGACGTCGCCGTGGTGCTGCCTGATCCCGCCGAACCCGACCGGCTCACCGTGCGGCGTCGGTACACCGTGCGGGCGTCCGACGTCGTCGCGGGCACGCTCGCCCTGGAAGCGGTGCTGCACGGCCACGGGCCGGGCGCGGCCTGGGCCGCGGGGGTGGCCGAGGGCGACGACGTGCTCCTCTACGGGCCCCGCGCCGGTGCCGAGGTGCTGACGGGCGACCGCGTGCTCGTGCTCGCCGACGACGCCGGGCTGCCCGCCGTGCTCGAACTGCTCCCCCACCTCCCCGCCGGGGCCACCGTCGTCGTCGAGATCGCCGGGGTCGAGGAGCAGCAGCCGGCCGCCGGCGTGACGTGGCTGCACCGCGACGGCG
>CAXUNA010000470.1:0-3639 GCA_964252095.1 uncultured Jatrophihabitans sp.
CTGCCGCTGCGCCCGGCCTCGGCGACGAGCTGGCCCGCCTGGCCGATCTGCAGCGGCAGGGTGTGCTCAGCGACGACGAGTTCGCGGCGGCCAAGGCTCGCCTCTTGGGTCTCAACTAACTGCGTGACTAACGCAAGTTGCCGACGTCGGTCGGGTCACGCATGATCCTCCGGTGCCCGAACAGCATCATCCTTGGAAGCGACTTCGGGATGAGCTCCCCGACTGGCACGTCGAGTTCGTGACCCTGCCTCCCGGCGTCGCCGGCGAGACCGACCACGACCGCAAGGTCATCTCCATCGGCCGCCACCTCGACCAGCGCGGCCGGCGCAGCACCCTCACCCACGAGGCCCTCCACGTCGCCCGGGAACACCTCGACCCAGGCGAGCACGACGAGATCGACGTCGAGCAGATGGCCGCTCGGATCCTCATGCCGATCGACCGGCTGCTCGAGGTGCTGGTGTGGGCACGGGACAGCCACGAGGCCGCCGAGGACCTGTGGGTCGACCACGCCCTGTTCCTCACCCGCATGGAGCACCTGCACCCCGGCGAGCGCGGCGCGATCGAGCGCGTGCTCGTCGCCCGCGACTACTACGAGACCGCGTGAACCCGGGCTCACAGCCGCCTCGCCCGGAATCGCCGGGGCCAGAACCAGGTTGTGAACTACGCTCTGAGCAGGTAGGAGACCCCAGCCCGAAGGACGGTGACGACGAATGGCGAACGCGCACGACGTCGCCGCGGTGATCGAGCGGCGCTACCCCAGCATTGGCCCGCTCGGGCTGCAGAAGCTCGCGTACTACGCGCAAGGCTGGAGCCTCGCGTGGACCGGTCGTCCCCTGTTCGACGACGTCATCCAGGCCTGGCCGAAGGGCCCAGTCGTCGCGCCGCTCTGGCACGACCGGAACGCCGGCAACAAGACCGGCTCCTCGAAGAACCTTGACCGCGAGCAGACCCACATCATCGACGCCGTGCTGGACCACTACGGCTGGATGCCGGACTGGCAGCTCGTCGAGAAAACCCACGAGGAAGACCCGTGGTACGACGCTCGTGACGGCCTGCCGGCCGCCGCTCAGAGCGACGCCGAGATCACCAAGCGCGCGATGCGTGACTGGTTCACGGCACGAGCCATCCGAGGCGACAGCCCGAAGTACGCCGCGGACGTCCGCGACATTGACCCGAAGTCCACACGGGCGACCGCTCGGCGGCTGGCCCGTGACTGGAAGACGACGCTCGACATCCTCGCGCGGTGATCGCGGAAATCTCCGCGCACGACGTCATCGACCTGCACGAAGACCTCACCGGCCAACGCGGGGCGCGAGACTTCGGACTGCTCGACGGGGCCGTCAGCGCCGCGTTCCAGACCTTCGACGGCCGCGATCTGCATCCGACCCTGGTGCAGAAGGCGGCCAAGCTCCTCGTGGGTGTGGCCCGGGCGCATGCGTTCGTGGACGGCAACAAGCGCGCGGCCTGGCTGGCCTGTCTGACGTTCCTCACGAACAACGGCCTGACCGTCTCGCCTCGGCACGATCAGGTGAAGGTCGCCGCGTTCGTCGAGTTGGTTTCGCAGGGCCGCGTCACCACTGACGACGTCGCCGTCTGGCTCAACGACCTGCTGGACTGAGGTTCCGCCGCTCCACGCGGATGTGCTCCGGCCGGAACCGGCCGGCGCCCCGGACGGTCGGCAAGATGGTGACGTCGAGCAGGTGACGCACCGCGGTGCGCCGCCTGTCGAGTGACAGGGTCGGCCACAGCGCGGCGATGTCCGGACGCGCGAGGTCGACGAGGTCGGGTGTGGTGGCGCGGGCCCGGACGACCGCCTCGGCCTGATCCAGCTTCGGGCGCAGCTGCGCGGTGATCCTGGCGAGCTGGCGGCCGTCGATCGCACCGATCGCGAACGAGTCCGCGGCGTTGTCCATCCGGGCGCGCACCGCGGTGACCTCGGCCGCCGCGGCGACGGCTGACTCGTCGGCGACCGGGGTGAAGATCGCGGCCGCGTCCGGCCCGCCGAGCAGCGTGCACACGACCTCGACGACGAGCTGGTCGACGCGGGCGATGTCGCGGCGGATCCGGCTGCACTGCCGGCACACGTAAACGCGGCGGGCGCCGCCGTTCGCGGTGAGGGTGTGGATGCGGCCACCGTCGTCGCACAGCCCGCAGCGGGCGATCCCCGACAGCAGGTGCACCGCGCGGCCGTTGCCGGTGCCTGTGCGCCGTGCGGGGTCGCGGAGCAGGCTCGTCAGCCGGTGCTGAGTGGCCTCGTCCCACAGCGGCTCCCACAGGCCGGGCCCGATGATCTCCCCGCGGTAGGTCCGCAGGCCCGCGTTGCGGTCGCGCAGCAGCAGCTGCCGGATCATCCCCGGGTCCCACGTCGCTGACTGCGGGCCGTTGTGGCCGGCGCGGGCGCGCGGGGTGGTGACGCCGCGGCGGGTCCAGTCCATCGCGACCGACCGGACCGACTCCCCCGCGGTGAGACGGCGGGCGGCCTCGCGGAGCAGCTCGGCGGCGGTCGGGTCGAGGACCTCGCGGGTGGTGACGATTCGGCCGGCGTCGTCCACGTCGACCTCGCGGCGCCACCCGAACGCGCAGAACCCCGTCGGCAACCCGGCCTCCGCGTTCGCTCGCTTCGCGCGGGAGATCCGCTCCCCCATCTGGGTGACCTCGTAGTCGGCGACCGCGCCCTTGATGCGGGCGGTGAGCTGGCCGTGCGCGAGCGCGAGGTCGGTCTCGCCGTGGCGGGTGGCGAACCGCAGACCGGTGCGCTTCGCGAGCGCGATCAGCCGCTCGACGTCGACAGGGGCGCGGGCCACGCGGTCGTTGTCCCAGCCGATGACGGCGTCGACCTGGCCACTGTCGATCGCGTCGAGCATCGCCTCGAAGCGGGGCCGGTAGCGTCCGTCCTTCGCGGAGCGGTCGTTGTCGACGAACACGTCGACGACGTTCCAGCCGAGCTGGGAAGCTGTTGCCCTGCCGTCGGTTTCCTGACGGTCGACCCCGACGCGGCGCTCGTCAGGGTCGCGCGAGATGCGGGCGTAGACCGCTGCGTTCACCACGCTCCGGAATGTATGTCAGGGGTACGACGACTGGGATCATCATCGCGATCTCCTTCCGACCGCCCGCCTCGAGCAGGGCCCGCTTGCGGACCTCACGGACGTCGGCGGACTGGGCACGGAGGACGTCGGCCATCGGCGTGCCGCGTTCGATCGCGACGACCAGGCCGGAGAGGAACCGTGCGAACGGTTCGAGGGTCGTGGCCTCGGCGAGGTCGGAGAGGGCGCGGGTGAGGGGGACGCCGGACCGGGCCCGCGCGAGGGCACCGTCGAGGTCGCGGCTCAGTTCGCCGTTCACGAGGCGGCACACGCGGGTGAGCGCGGCGGCCGGTGCCTCGCCCGCGACGACCGCGAGGGCGAGCAGATCGGCGACGACCGGGAACTCGGTCATCATCCGGTCCTCCCGGCGGCCCAGCGAGCGGGTGAGCCACCAGTCGCGCCCGAGCACACCCGCGACCAGACCGACGCCCGCCCCGACCACCGTCAACAGCGGTGACACCCCGCCGCGGACCGCACCGAGCGCGGCGACCAGGCCGCCGCCGGCGAGCAGACCGACGGCCCCGCAGACGACCTGCTCGATCCGGAAGTCCTCGAC